>NZ_JAXQPP010000013.1:0-4049 GCF_034427575.1 Enterobacter sp. D2 | reverse complement strand
TAACGGCGCGATGTCTTAAGTAAAAAATGACGTAACGGCTTTCGCCGCCACAGCTAAAGGGGCGGTAAGTCCGGGTGTGCACATCGTCATTTTCTCCTGTGATGCTTTTCTCCTGCGTATCAGCTTCCGGTAATCGTTCCCCGTCACAACCTGGTCAGCAAGGGTAAATGGCACGCTGCGCGCCTCTGCTGACCAGAACGACTCCGGGCAGGCCGAACCGTCAGGCGATACGAAGACGAAATTCACACTGACGGAGAAACGACCATGACGATGAACCTGCATACCCCGACAACCGCCCCTAAAGCTGCTCCGGCGACCAGCGTATCCACGCTGGAGCACTCAGGCTCCCCAAAAACGAAAT
This sequence comes from Enterobacter sp. D2, assembly GCF_034427575.1. Classification (NCBI taxonomy): domain Bacteria; kingdom Pseudomonadati; phylum Pseudomonadota; class Gammaproteobacteria; order Enterobacterales; family Enterobacteriaceae; genus Enterobacter; species Enterobacter sp. D2. The sequence continues at coordinate 3,688 of NZ_JAXQPP010000013.1, read as the reverse complement.
GTCCTGAAATCAAAACCGTCAAAACGGCGGTGGCTAAACTTATCCGCGACATCGAGGGCAACCTCTGCCAGCGTCTGGCGTACCGCGAAGCCGTTGAAGGACTGTGCCAGGAGGCGGCCAACCGTATCACGCAGTGCATGCATTCACGCAGTACAGGGCAGACGTTACGGGAGCTGCGCGAGCTGCTGTCGGTAACGCTGGACACCATTATCGTGGTGGATTTTGAAGGGGAGCAGACCCGACTTAACTATGGCGGGCGCTCGGCTGAAGACGTGATCGCCATGCTGAAAGCGCTGCATCTTGAAGGGCGTAAAGCCTGGCTGGAAGTGGAGTAAAAAAAAAGCCCCGTCCGCAGACGGGGCTGATTCAGTACCGGGCATTCAGCGGGGTGCCCTCATTCCACAGGCGGTTAAATTCTCGCTGGTACGCCTCCGCCAGCTGCGGCGCGTCCTCGATCAGCAGCACGTTTTCCGCATTGCGCGAAACGGCGCTGGCCGTGTAGTTAAACGACCCGGTCTGGACACTTTTGCCGTCGATCACCATAAACTTGTTGTGCATGATGGCGTAACGGCCGTTAAGGCGCACCGGCACGCCCTGGTTTATCAGATACGTCACGGCGGTGTAGCGGTCGCTGTTGGCCTTTTCGTCGGCCACCACGCGCANCGCACCGGCACGCCCTGGTTTATCAGATACGTCACGGCGGTGTAGCGGTCGCTGTTGGCCTTTTCGTCGGCCACCACGCGCACGGCCACGCCGTGCCGCTTAGCACCGGCGAGCGCCGTTGCGACCGGCTTACTGGTGAAGCTGTAGGCCGCAACGTCAATGCTCTGCCTGGCGTTGTTTATGGCACCGAGCACGACCTCAAGGGCGGGGCGCCCGTCAGACGGTGAAAAACCCGCCGTCAGGACGGGCGCGGCAGTGGAGAAAACAGGCACACAAAGGGCGGCGGCCAGCACCAGAAGGGCGGTTTTACGCATAGTTGTCCAGCTCCAGGCTTTTCAGTTCGTCGAGGGTATAAAAGCGAAAGACATCGCGGTGTTTTGCCTCCAGTGGTACATGCTGGTTTTTCACGATCACGCTGGTAATGCTGTCAAAAATAATCTTCAGGGCGCGCTTTTTCGCCTCGTCCGGGGCGACGTAAAACACGTACCGCCATTTTTTATCGCTGATAGCCAGCAGGTGGCTCGCCATGATGGACTGATAGCGCGCCTTTGTTTTAATGCGTCGCTCGGTTTCAACGGCGATCAGCCTGCCGTCCGGCAGGCTGATAAGCCCGTCGGGACGGTGTTTGACGCTGTACTGACTGAGGAACGATGAGCGGTCGCCGTTAATCCACCCCGTCGCGCCGTTCTTCTCCAGCGTCAGGCGCACGAGCTGGTTATCAAGGTGATGGTCGAGTGACCAGCCGGTCAGGCGGTAGGGTTCAAAGCGGGCGGGCATTATGTTGTCGTCCGCCGTGAGGATCACGGCCAGCCCGTCGGCGGTAATGCCCCACAGGGATATTCTGGACGCGCGGGATTCATGCACGTGCTTCTGAATCAGCCCCATTTTCTCTACTTTTCCAAGCAATCTTACTAATGATGTATGGCTTTTAAAGCCAAATACCATCATCAGCGTTTTGAAGTCACTGTATGTTTCTTCTTTCAAAAAATTCAGGAGAATGCGGATTTTTTCATGATTACGTTCTCGGCGTTCGGTATTGTTCATTAAGAGCATAAAGCCTCCTGAAATTTATAAATCCAGCAATGAATGTACTTCGTCATTTTGGGCGGACCGTGATGCCATCAGCCACTCCTCGTCAGGCTGCACCGGAGGTGAGGGAATTGGCGGTACTGGGGTTTTCTTGGTGGCCGTGGTGCTGTCGGGAAAAATGTCAGGTGCCGGAACTGCCGGAGCTGTCGTATCAAAATCCAGATCTAGTACCGGTTTAACTTCAGCCACGGTAGCCGCTGCAACCGGCGGCAGGGAATACAGTTCCAGCGGGGCTTTTTTAACCTTGAGCGGTGAGATTAACGACGGGAACGCGAGCGCGTTCTCACTGAATATGTAGCTTACAAACTTCGGCAGGTGCTGGAGCATATTGCTGTCGATATAATGGCTTTCAGCCTGGCGCAGCATACGCTCGTTATCGACCTTTTCCGTCAGGACCGACGTGGTGGTGACTTTCCGGCTTTCGTCATCGACTAAAATCGTGCCGGACATGCGCGCAATCCATTCGGCGGTATCAGGGTCCTGCAGCTTATAAACCAGTTTAAACTTGCAGTTTTCCACGAACGCACCCACAACGGCATCGCCGTTTAAATCCGCCGGGCAGTCGCGTAAGTCGGCAATCGACTGGTGCGCCGCTAAAATATGCACGCCTTTATCACGCGCCGCGCCTAACCCTTCCAGTGCCGGTTTTGACAGATGATATTTCACCTCATCTTTAAAGATGGCGATGGGGCGGATATTCCCCGCGACGCGGTCGCGCAATTCCGCGAGCTGGAACAGGCGCACTAAAATCATACGCTGCGCGGTAATGATTTTAGAGTTACGCATTGAACCGATGATGTAGCAGCAGCCGCCTTTATCGAAAATCTCCTTCAGCGCAAAACCGCCGGGGGCGTTGATGCTGTTCAGCATCGCCAGCTCCTCGGTTTTACCGTGAAAGGCTTTTATCGTTTCGCCGATGCCCTGGACATAATCGCCGTTATAAATATCACGAATGGTTGCACCCTGATTATCCTTCACGAACTGCGCCGCCGTTCTCGCCGCCTTGCGGTCGTCGATGCGGTAGAAATCCGCCGCCTCGCCTTTTTCCGCCAGGCTGAAACCGGCGACGAATAACTCCTCCAGATGATCGGCGGTGATACCGTCGATAAGGTTCATCTGGTATTCCTGCTTGTTCAGGTCGATAAGGACATAAGGTTTTCCGGCATCGGCGCAGGCTTTTTTATAAAGGTGTGGCGCCCATTCATCGTTTTTGGGGTCTAGAACAAAAACGCCCTCGCCGGCTAGGATGCTCTGATAAAGCAGAATACCGACCACGACGCCTTTACCGGCACCAGTGGTGCCGATAATTTCGGCGTGCTGGGTCTGCCATTCTTTTAACGGAATATACTGCGGCTCGCCCTCGCGGCTCTGCCCGATAAAAACACCCTTATTCAGATCGATGTAATCCATCGGATCGTATTCGGTGGAGACGGGTAAAATCTCTTTTACCCGGCGAACGTCGGTTCTGCGGTCGCGCTCCATGCTGGTTTTTTTCACCATGCCGCGTTTGACCTTGTCAAATTCAGGCGAGATCAGACGCCGTAAAATTACATGCAGAATAAACCCGGCGACGGTAAACAGCAGCGCCATTGTCCAGGTCAGCAGCGGCGGGCTGGCGATATCTTCCCGGCCATAAATGCGCTGTAAAAACCAGACGGCCACCGGCGCTATCGTGCCGAAAACAAAACAGATCATGGAAAGCAGAATTAAGATCCTTTGCAGAAACGTCGGCTTTTCCTGCCCGCCGTGTCTCGCAGAAAATATAAAAGGCAGCATGACGCCGGACAGCAGCGCTAACGCCAGCTGATGCGCCTGCAAAAAAGCAATAAAAGCCAGGACGGCATTTGCTATCGGCGACAGCAAATGATTCAGTTTGTCGAATATCACGATATTCTCCTGCCGTGTTTCTCGGCACATAGCCTCGGCACACACTCCC
>NZ_JAXQPP010000008.1:99810-103440 GCF_034427575.1 Enterobacter sp. D2 | reverse complement strand
TTGTGGCTGCCAGAGATGCGATGATGATAATTCTTGCGAAACTATTCATTTGAGTTACCTATTAAAAAGCATTCGAGGGTTTTTCCGGCGTCCAGTTCCTGCTGAATAAAGACCGGTACACGCCCCACGCCTGACCATGTTTTACGCACGCCGTGCTCAACATACTGGTATTTCGGTTTCCTTTTTGCCGACGATGGCGCGGCTGAATTGCCCGCTAGTTCAGCCGCCGAAAAACCTTCCGATTCAATGAGCGCCAGCAGTTCATTGCGCTTTTCCTCGCGCAGGCGGCGCTGATTTTCCTGCTTGATATGCTCTGCGCGCTTTTCATCAAGCGCCGCTGAAATACGCGCGCTCAGCTTCTCCAGAAAGGTGAAATCACTTTCACGTAAAAACTTTTTCAGCGCGCGCTCTGAGGTTAATTCGTCCTGGATACGGTTCATAATTTCAGCTCCTTCGGTACAGATACGTTCAATCCTTTCAGCGGATCGCGGGGTGGATATTCAAAACCGAGTTCCCCGGTTTGCGGATTTTTCAGGGTGACGATCATCGAATAGGTATCGTCGTTTTTCTTCGATTTAAAACCTTTAATAACGCCGGTTTTGCCCTTGCCGATTAACGTTTCGGCCTGTTTTGCCGTCAGCTTTTTGCCGCGCACTTCCAGCCAGATTTTGAACTGACAGCCGGTGCAGGCGCAGGTTTTCGGCGTCATAACCAGCTCAGCTCCGCACGACGGGCATTTAACCGCGAGGCGGTTAAGCGACGTTTTAGCGGGCTGTTTTTCCGCCGCGCTGATGGCAATNGCTCCGCACGACGGGCATTTAACCGCGAGGCGGTTAAGCGACGTTTTAGCGGGCTGTTTTTCCGCCGCGCTGATGGCAATGTCGGCGCTCTCAACCAGGCGGGATACTTCCGCGTAAAGACCATCAATAAACCGCTCAATGGTCATTTCGCCGGTTTCAACTGCGGCCTGTTTTTCAGCCCAGACGGCGGTCATATCCGGCTGCGTCACCGAATCGGGCAGGGCATCAATTAACGCCAGCCCGGCGGCGGTCGGGATAAATTTGCCCTTTTCCACGGTGATGTAATCGCGGGTTTTCAGCGTCTCGATAATGGCCGCGCGGGTCGCCGGAGTGCCGATGCCGCCGTGTTCGTCTTTCTTGTCCTTATCCTTCTCCTTGAGCAGTTTTTTAATGCGCGGATCGGCGACAAAATCGGCCACGCGAACGAGGGCAGAGAGCAGGGTTGCCTCGGTAAACAGCGGCAGCGGTTTGGTTTTTTTCTCGGAAATCACCACCTCGCGGCAGGTTAATGTCGCCCCGGTTTGCAGACGACTGATGGCCTCAAACGCGCTGCTGTTTTCGTCCTCCTCGTCGTCTTCCTCCGCATCGCTAAGGAACGCCGTAAAACCCGCGTCCGTGGTTTTACGCGCCGAGACTTTAAACATTTCGTCACCGCATTTGATCTCCGCGATCGCCTCGTCATAGCGCTTTTTCTCCACGAACTGCGCGAGATAAAACTGCGCGATGGCGAGATAAACCGCCTTTTCCCTGTCGGTAAGGCGGCTTAAATCCGGCATGTTCGTCGTCGGAATAATGGCGGTGTGGGCGGTCACTTTTTTACTGTCAAACGCCGCGCTTTTCTGCGCCGTATCGGTGGCAAGGCCGTTAAAAACGTCGAGCGTTTTTAAGGCCGCCACTACCTGCGGCGCGTCGTTAAACTGTTCGTCGGACAGATACGAACAGTCGGAGCGGTTATAGGTAATGTATTTACCGTCCTTGAGCTTTTGCGTGATATCGAGCGTCTGCTGCGCGGTCAGTTTATGCCTGCGGTTCATATGCACCTGGAGGCGCAACAGGTTAAACGGCAGCGGGGCGGCCGTGGTTTTTCCCCGGTCAGTGGCCGCCGCGAGCACGCTGGCCGGTTTTCCGGCCAGTGCTCTGGCGAGCCCTTCTGCCCAGGCCTTATCCGTCAGGCGCTTTTTATCGTCAACCGGTGCGTATTCGGACGTCTGCCAGCGGGCGCTGACGACGTCCGTGCCGCTGACAAACTGCCCGGCGAGCTGGTAGTAAAACGCCTCGCTGTGTGCCTGATTGTCGCGCCACCGGCGCACAATCATACCCAGCACCGGCGTCTGGACGCGGCCAACCGAAATCGTGCCCTTATAGCCTTTATCACGGGCTTTCAGGGTGTAGCAGCGGCTCATGCTGAAGCCAAAAATGGCGTCACCGGCGCTGCGCATCAGGGCTTTCAGGTACATCCCACGAAAATCGCTGTTATCGCGCAGGGAATTGATGGCTTTTTTCACCGCTGGCGCAGTGTTGTCGTTAATCAGCGCCCGCTTCACCGGGCGCGTGTTACCGGCGAACTCCAGCACCTCGTCAACGAGGAGCTGGCCTTCGTCGTCCGGGTCGCCGCAGTGGACAATCATTTTGATATCCGGGCGACGAATCAGCTTCACCAGGGTGTTGGCCTGTTTTGCCACGCTCGCTTTGGGCTGAAGCTGAACGGGGTACAGCTTCAGCGGCAGGGTGTCGAGCGACCAGGTGGCATAGGCCGGGTTAATCGTCTCCGGGGGTACCATTTCCAGCACGTGGCCGACGCAGTAGCTCACAATGTCGGTGGACGATTCAAAATAACCGTCGTGGCGGGTAAAGTTGCCGCCGAGGGCTTTCACAATATCGGTCGCAACGGCGGGTTTTTCAGCAATGAAGAGTCTCATTATTCCTGTTCCTTTCTTATTTCGGATAGCGTTACGCAGTAAGCCTGATGCGCGTCATTGATGGCGCTGGAATCCAGACGAAAACCCTGTGATGCGGCAATCTCCAGAAAGATTGCCGCATCATCGGCGCTTAGCTTAGTTAGTACGTTTTGCAGCTCGTCCAGGACGCGGTAGTGGTAGATCTCGTAATGCAGCCCGCAGCCGCAGGCCGCATTTTTCTCCGCGCGGTTAATAAGGCTCAGGGCGCTTACGGAATCACCGCGCGTATGCGCCCAAGGGGGAGAAATAAATCCGGGCTTCATTTACCAGCCCCCGGCAAATCCGATGCCGACCGCACTGTTCCGGGATGAATCCCAAGAAACATTGAGTCTTACGTTGGTGTTCGGGGATGTTTTGTAATTGACGCCGCCAGCAATCGCGTTGCCGTTCTGGTAATTACCCAGGCCGATACCGTAAGAAAATGAGTTTTCCGCGACATACGGAATTGACGCGATCGCGGTAACACCGGCAACACCGGCATTGAGACGCTTTTCTGCACGGTCAATTTTTGAATTGAGCTGTTTGAATCGCTGATTAGTCGAGTGGCTTAACGCATTGACGCGATTATCGGTATAGCTGGCAGCATTGCTTTCAGCCTGATTCGCTGCATTTTGCGCGTAGTTAATGCTATGGTCGTACTTTTCATTGGTATAGCTGTTGGATTGCTCAACTGCCGTTGAGGTGAGGTTATCAACGCGGTGATCCGTGTAATCCTTCGATTTATCGACCGCTGCGGCGGTGGCTGTGTCGGTGTAGTCCTTCGATTTATCGACCGCTGCGGCGGTGGCCGTGTCGGTGTAGTCCTTCGACTTATCGACCGCTGCGGCGGTGGCCGTGTCGGTGTAGTCCTTCGACTTATCGACCGCTGTGGC
>NZ_JAXQPP010000008.1:0-99621 GCF_034427575.1 Enterobacter sp. D2 | reverse complement strand
CTGTTGGCCTGATTCAGCGTGCTGGCACTGGATGCATCAGTGTAGCTGTTGGCCTGTTTCAGCGTGCTGGCACTGGATGCATCGGTGTAGCTGTTAGCCTGTTTCAGCGTGCTGGCACTGGATGCGTCGGTGTAGGTGCTGGCTGCGGCCAGCGTTGCGGCATCACCTGCCTCACGGGCGACCTGTTCTGCGGCTATTGCAGAATTGAGCTGGCCGACGTTGGCGGCATCGGTGTCTGCTGTACCTGCTGCAACACTCGTGATCTGGCGCTCATTGCCAGCGCTGCCCACGGAAACCGAGTTATCCCGATCCGTTACAGAACCCGCACCGAGTGCTACGGAGTTATCTTTGTTCGCTATTGCCCCCTCGCCCACAGATGTGGCGGAATCGGCAAGAGCCTTGCTTTGAGTACCTAAAGCAAGGCTGCCCGTACCCGTAGCTCCGGCCTGAAAACCGACGGCAACCGAATAGTCACCGCTGGATAAGCTGTTACCGCCGGTGGCGACAGAACCCACACCCGATGCCGATGACTGCGTACCTACTGCCACCGCGCCTGTGTTAGACGATTTTGCCTGAAAACCAAGTGCCGTCCCGTTTGTTACGGCTGATGCACTGCCACCGATTGCCGTGCTGGCTCCTCCTCCTGATGTGGATGCACCATTACCTAAGATAGTTGTTGCGGCGCTCTCAGTGGCCGCCTGTGACGTTGCCGGATAAATCGACAGCATGATTAATGCTGTTAATACTTTGAGTGAGGTTTTCATATTACTGTCCAAAGGAATTAAATAGAGGGCATAAAAAAAGGCGCTGATATGCGCCTTTTATCTGCCGTTAATCATTACCAGCCGCTCAGGCGGCCGAATTTAGAGATGATCTTATTGATTGTGCCGCTGTCAGCTGAGGGACACTGATTGAGCATTTTCTTTCTTACGTCCGACGTGTGGCCGGGAAGAAAGCCGTGCTTGTTTTTCTTCTTAACTGACATGAACGTTTTATACATCGGGTCACATTCGGCGGGACTACTGCCGTCGAGCTTTCCGGCCAGGCACAGCACGATCGCGCACGGATCGTTCGGGTCGGCTTTCTGGCCGTCGGCAGCGAACGCCGGGCAGGCGAGGGCGCACAGCAGCGCCGCCGTGATTACGGTATGCTTCATGATTCATTCCTCTGAGGGGAGAAGGGCACTAACGCCCGGTGGTTGTTCAACGCCGGTGACGGTCTTAAGGACTTAGACCACTGCCGCCGTTATCGGTAGAAGACAATTTCTGACGTGTTGCAGGTCAGGCAGCCGGTGCGGGGACGATACTCAACGACCCCGTGATAGCCGCCGTCACGTAGCCAGGTTTTGGCCGCAAAGTAGCGCTGGCCGTCGGGGGCGATCACCACAGCCCGCGAGGCGTGCGCCACCGCGTACCACTGTGTGGCCGGGTAAACCTCGCTGGGTTCGAATCGGGCAAGTACCTGCGACCAGTGTCCCTCCGTTATCCGCGAGGCCACGATCAGGCGGTTGGGTTCCCATACCGGCAGGGTGGCCGTTACCGGCTGCGCCGGTTGCGACCAGTCAACGGCCGCAGGATCCGGCGGCGAGGAGCAGCCCGCCAGTAGGACGGCCAGCGCCGTCAGGCCGGTTAGTTTAGGCAGCATCATTGAAACTCTCCTTCATGGTCTGCATGTGCAGGGGTTTAAAATAGACGTCGTTCATGCGGCGCACGTTGCCGTGAACGTCCACGCTTGCGATGACGTCAACGCAGTGCAGAACCTTGCGCAGCAGAACGTCAACCGGCATCCCCCGGCACGCCGGGTGCTCATAGCAGCGGTCAATCAGCCCGGAGATACACTCGCGGGGGCTACCCGCGTGAAGGGAGGACATAAACCCCTCGTGCCCGGACTCAATCAGCTTGAGGGCATCCCACGCCTCGCGCCCGCGGACTTCGGCAAGCAGCGGGCGGTCGGGGTTCATACGGTAGATGGCGCGAACCAGGCGATCGGAGGTGACGATCGCACCCTCCCCGGCGTCTGCCGGATAGAACAGGTGAACGTAGTTTTTCTGGCTGTAAAACTTCAGCTCCGGGTTGTCCTCGATAGTGATAAGGCGCAGCCAGTCCGGGATGTAGCGCAGCAGCATCTTCATGTAAGTGGTTTTTCCCGAACCGGTTTCCCCCACCACAAAGAGCGTTTTGCCGTACTCGACGCACTTTTCCATAAATAGCGGGATATTCCCGCTCTGATAGAGCGCGCTAAGCTCGTCGTCTCTGGATACCACTTTCTCAATACCCTTTACACGATCATAAAAACCGTCATCGATGTACGACTGATGCGTGCGCTGGAAATAATCCGGCTTACGCAGAGTGATCGAGATTGTGTTGCGCTCACAGGCCGGGGGCACCACGATCTGGCAGCGTTCCCCGGTCGGCAGCGTGGCCGAGAGGATGGGCGAGGTATCATCAATGGTGTCGTTATTCCACACGGCCAGCGCCCTGGCAAAGGACGAGCACTGGCGTAGCGTGACCGGCGAGGCGTGCATTTCCCAGCGCCCGTTAATTTTTGTGTGGATCTCGCCGGGGCGGTTGATGGCGATCTCCGTCAGCCCCTCCCGGCTCAGGTAGTCCCCGAACAGCAGAACGCGCAGGTGTGACAGCGCGACGTTGCCCTCTGACGGGGTATCAGTCAGGTTATCGTCCATCGTTTACCTCATGCGCAGTCTGTAGACGTCTGAAAAATCAATATCCGCCCCTGTGACAAGGCCAATCACATCCCCTTGGTTGAGGTACATCGTTGGCGGAATGTTGATGCTGTTTTCCAGCAGCGTTTTTGCCATTTCCGCCGTGGCCGCGCGGGTATTCTCCGTATAGTCGGTGTTGCGATCCCTGCCCGGTGACGAGCCGGAGGCCGCTGCGGCAATATCCTGTACCGAACCGAGCAGGAGGGTATTACCTATCCGCTCCAGCCAGTGATTGTCTATCCAGCCCGCGACGCCGTTCTCGCCCATCGCACCCACGGCTTGGCTGTCAGCCATCGGAATCACCAGGCGTCCGGGTTCTGGCGTGCGCAGCTCGGTGATGGCGAGAAAAAGCCGCCCCTGCCCGTTTTTCAGCGTGCCGGTGCGGTACAGGCCGCGCGCTTCAGTCCCCGCCGGGATAAGGGTCACGGCATTGCTGGCGCTGTAAACGTCCTCGCTGATAAGACACTTGAAACGCCCGCCCACGTCCGAAACGAAGCGCTGCATCATCGCGCAGGGGATATGTCTGTCGGACGGAATATACAAATCCGGATCGAGACCGAGCCGCTTCACGCCGGTGATGCGCGCCAGCCCGTTATCCTGCGCCTGTCCTGCTGGCGTCGCAGAGCCCGGCGCGGACGCGCTGCCCGCTGACGGTGCGTTACTGCCTGTCGTGCGTTTAGGGGCGCTGGTTGTACTCACCGTGCCGCTTTCTGCCAGGGCGCTGACCTTGTCAAACGTTACGGGGGCCGGCGATTCGGGCGGCGACGCGGCGGTATCGTCCGGTTCTGTCTTCTCCTGCCCGGCGCTGTCTGTCAGCTGCCCCAGCGGGTTCAGATCCCGTCCGATGTTCTGGCGTTCGCGGGCAGGGGAGGTGGTTTGCGCTTCCGGTTCACGGCTGGCGCGCGACGCGCTGCCGTCTCCCTTCAGTTTCCCCATCAGATAATCCCCGCCGGTGGCGATAATGACCAGCAACACCAGGCTGATAACGGCCAGCACGAGCGTGCGGCGGCTGCGTCGCTTCGCGTGCTGCACCACCTGCGGCTGTCCGGGCTGCACCCCGCCTGCGGCGGATTTGTCGCCGTCAATCTCTGCCCGCGCCCGCTCGCGTGCTTCCGCCTCCAGTTCGGCGGCGGTTTTAATGTCTTCCTGTTCGTTCATTATTTGCTCTCCAGTTTCACGTCCGGTGAGACTGTGCTGCCGTTCGCCACTGTGACTCTCCCGTAACTGCCGTTTTCAATCCCCACGACCTGGCTGCCGTAGCGCAGCACAAAGCGCGGGGAAAGCGAGCGCAGTACCATCACCCGGTAGTTGCCCTCGGTGCTGAAGGTCGGGGTGAGCACCTGTTCGCTGCCGCCGACGATAACCGTCGGCGACGGGATCAGCTTCTGCGGGGAAAAGCCGAGATAGGTAAACCGCCCGTCGTCATACGCAAAATCCGGGGTGATGGACGTCGAGCCTGCCGCCACGCGGCGGGTATAGTTCCAGTTACGCGGCGCGGTGGATTTCTTCAGGGCAAGCTGAATGCGCTCTTTTTCCTGCGCGGCCTGAAGCTCCTGCTGACGTGCGAGGCGGGCGGCGTCGTTCTGCCTGCGGGTGTCGTCGGGGTAGCTGAAGCGCACCACAAAGGCGAGGTTTCCCGCCTCGCGGTCGCTGTCGATCACGTTCAGCATCAGGCTGTAGTCGCGCTTCGTGGTGGTCACAAACAGGTTGGTCTGCCAGTCCTGCTGTGTGGGGGTGAAAATCTTCTGGACGGTTTTGCCGTCCGCATCCGTGACCGGCTGCTTCACCGGCGCGGGGCTAATCCCCACGCGGTTACGGTCGGGCGTGATCGTCCAGCCCTGCGGAAAACCGGCCGTGGCGGTGATCACCTCCTCGTCGGCGTCAAAAACCAGCGTCGTGATGTAGCCCGCCCGCGTGTTGATAACCGTCGTGTTCTGGCTGTTGTAGGGGATGTTCTGCATGCGGCTGTCATAGGCGCTGCCGCGCGGTGTCGCCGCACCCCATGCTGACGCGGCAGTCAGCAGGAGGGCACACATCAGCACTTTATTCATCGCTTTTCTCCTTAAACCGCTGATAACTGGTGACCGTGAAGCCGAACGGGTTCACCTCGCGCTCGGAGGCCGTCATTTTCTTCTGCGGGAAATAGCGGTAGGTCATGCGAATCGTCCAGTAATCGTGCGTCTCGGTGTTGTCCTTGACCTTTCGAATGGTGCGCTTGATGCGCATCAGCTCCACCATGCTGGAGCCGGTGCCCGCTGAGGGCACGTTGGAGAGGATTTCCACCGTGACAACATAGGCTGCCTTCTGGAAAACGGCGTCTGGGGCGTCGGGGCTGTCAAACCAGTCGAGGTATTCCTTGTTGACCGCGTCGCTGTTGAACATCTGCGTTTCCCTGTAGTCCTGCTGAAGGGCGAAATAGTTATACCCCTCGCGGCGCTTCACATAGCTTGCGGACTGCGACAGATTGAGCACCTCGGAGGTGTCCAGCTTGTCCTCGCCGACGGTGGTGACGCGCTCGATGCGCCCGGTCTGACGGTCGAGCGTGTACAGCTCCACGGTGGTGGTTTTGAGCGGCAGAAGCAGGATAAGGGCGGCAAGGGCGCAGACGAGCAGCAGCCCGGCGAGCGCGGCCACGATCCAGCCCGCCTTTTTCATGCGTATATCCCGCTCAAGAATGGCGTTCTCAAACGAGCGGGAGTCGCTCAGGGCTTTGGCGGTAAGTTCAGACATGAGGGGTTAACTCCTGAATAATGGCCGGGGAATTGACTGGCTCCGGGTTGCCCGACACGGGCGGAAGTGAGGTATTTCGCTGTGCGCAGCCTGCAAGCAGGCACAGCATCAGCAGCGTGATGCCGTATTTCATGGTGATTTCCTGTTATGAAAGACGTGACAAAGCCGCAGGACGCCGTTGCGGCGTCCCGCCGGATTCAGTCATGCGGGGTTATCGTTGATAGCGTTCCTGCATCCTCTGAACGGCGGCGCGGCTGCGGCTGCGCGCATCGCCGGTGGTGCGGGAGGCGGTGGAGGCCGTTGCGCTGCCGGTGCTGTTCAGGTTCTGTGAGGCTTTATCTCCCACGCTACCCGCTGTGTTGGAGACGATTTTCTGACCTGATCCTATTCCCGATGCGGCGAGTGCCTGCGCGGCACCTTGCGCGGATGCCCCTGCAAGCGCCTCGGCGAGTTTCCAGGTCAGCACCATCACGGCAGCGGCACCCGCCGTGCCGAGGAAGACCTGAACGGCCAGGGTCAGGTAGTTGGCCTCCGATGCGTTTGTGGCACCCGCCAGAATGTAGTCCAGATAATCCATGACCACCGTCAGGGCGATGCCGCTGAACAGGGAGGTAAGGATGCAGCCCAGAATAATTCGGAGCCAGTTGCTGAACATATCCCGGAACCATGACCACATCAGGCAGTAGATAAAGATCGGAGCGGTTGCCAGCATCAGCAGCATCACCAGTTCGGCAATCAGGTTGATGATGGCCGTGATGCCAACCAGTAATATCACGCCAGCCCAGATCAGAAACTGCGCTAATAGGCCTTTGGCTTTTACATAGGATGAGTCGTCAAGTATGTATAAATTTTCACCCAAAACCTGAGCCTTTTCCCAGACCGTATCCAGCCGTGTCCATATGGATGCATCGCCGCTGAAGCCGTCCCGCAGGCCGGTGATGGCATCCGAAACGAGATCGAGATAGCCTCCGGCGTTGGTGACGAAAATCATGATGATGAGCATCCGGCTCACGTCCCAGACGATCTCCTCGAAGGGGCGGACAAGCTTGCCTGCCATCGTCTGGTAGGCACGCCACGTGATGTACAACGAGAGCACCGCGACGGAGAACAGATGCGCCATCCATCCCCCCGTCGTGGCGGCCACGCCGTTCAGTACGCTGTCAAACCCCTCCATAATATGGCTGTTTAACCCGACAAATATTCCACTCATGGAGTGTTCTCCGGTTATTAGTTCAGATCCGCGATTGGTTCCTTAGAGCGGGATTGCATTAAGTCTTGCCGGATTTTTCTATAACCTTCAGCAACATCGGATTTATGTTTTTCACGATGAAGTGCATCACGGGCATGTTGACAATCAACAGGAACAAAATTTTGGTTGAAAATGCACTCCCTGTATTTCGCCAGCATGTCGTCATGGTGCGCTATATACCACTCCACGGAGGTTTTATCCTCGCAGCCGGTCAGCGCGGCCACGGAGGCCAGTACGATAAATGTCAATGTCTTCAGTTTCATGAGGTCACCTGTCAGTTAAGGTCTGCGATAGGAGCGGTGCGCATCTGCTTGGCCTGCGCCTTGCGGCGCTGTTCGGCAAGCAGCTGGTTGCGCATTTCGCTTTGTTTGACGGACATTTCCCACTGTGAGGTCAGCGCGTTAAGCTGGATGCTTCGCGCGGCCACCACGTTCGCCAGATCCTGCGATTCCTTGCTGTCCTTCGCATTCTCAATGCGACCGGCGAGATCGGTAATATCGCGCAGCGTGTCGTCAATTTTTTCCTGAATATCCGAGGTGTCCTCGACGGACACCGCCTGATTCAGGAGCATCTGCTTGCAGCTGTCCCGGTACGCCTCGCTGGCGTTCTCAGGGCAGCTGTCGAACAGCTTGTATTTGTCATACAACATGTTCAGTTCTCCAGCATACGACCCGCCGGAGCTGGTCAACAGGTCGTTTAACGAAATCCCCCTGTTTTTCAGATTTTTAATGTCAGTTGTCAGATTTTTCGCCTGGTTCAGGAATGCCTGTACGTCCCGAATACCGGTGGCCGCCGCCAGCTGTTCCTTATAAGCGTTCATCTGCGCCTGGTAATGTTCGACGGTCTGCTGCCACTGCTGGAGCTTCTCAGCCCACTGCTTCATATCGTTAGCGTTGGCGATTTCATCGAACACGGGAATACCGGCCTGAGCCGGGGTGTGAAAGAGACATAAGGCGACGCTCAGCGCCGCCAGGGTGGTTTTCAGCTTCATGGTGTTATCCTCTTGTGATTAAACGGCACGCCTCAGCATTTCGTCTTTCCAGTCTTCCGGCTGCATTCCCTCCTGCCAGATTTCGTCGAAAATTTTCAGGTTATCCGCACTGGCACTGAGCAGCTTCGTGTAGCGCCCCAGCCCGGACAGGTCGAGGGTGATTTGTGCGATATACGGGCGCACGTCACCACGCCGCAGCGGGGATTTCATGATCACCATCTGGCGGGCGTAGGGGTCGAGCGTGGTGACAATATCGAAGACCGGTTTCGGCACCCGCAGCATGTCCACGTAGTCGTACTCCTTCGCCTGCTGGTTCGCCATGAAGATGCGGGTACTACACTGCTCGATAATGGCCGCCGAGATCTCGTGCTTGCACATCTCCTCCGGCGACTGCGTGGCCGGGAAAAAAATGCCGTTGAGCTTTCGGATAACCTTCAGCATGTCGAGGGCGAATTTTGAGAACTCCGGGTCCTGAAGCCATTTCCAGAACTCATCCATGAAAATGACCAGACGCCGACCGTCGAGCAGGCTGGTCACGCGGAAAAGCAGGTAGAAGGTGAGCGGACTGCGCACGTCCTTGTCGTCCAGGAACTCCGTGCCGTCGATGCCGAAATTATCAATATTGTCGATATCAAAGGTGTCCACGTCGTTATCAAAGACCCAGCCAAACTCTCCGCCCTGCGCCCACTGCTGGAGACGGATGCGCAGCCCGTTTATCCGCGCGTCCTTCGTCGGGGCTTCGTGCAGCACTTCCAGAATGCGGGTGATACCGTTGCGGCGCAGCTCCGGCGGGTAGTCCAGCATGATGGTATCTACCGCCTCGCTGAGACGCTCCTCGTCACGCGGGTCGAGCGGTTTGCCGTCGCGCGTGCAAATCATACGCATCAGCTTCTTGAGGAAGTTGCGGTTACGCTTCGTCGGGGCGAGCGCAAAGGGGTTAAGGCCGGTTTTCTCGCCTGAACGGAAACGGAAGTACGAGCCGCCCTGGAGGCGTATCGACATTTCCGCCGAACGATCTTTATCAAAGACCACTGAGGTGAAGCGCTTTTTCGTCGCCCCCTGCGCAAATGACTCAGGACGTCGGTATTTCTGCATCAGGTGCTGAAACATCATCAGCAGGGTCGATTTACCCGTCCCGGTGCTGCCGAGCAGCATACAGTTGCCCGGCGGCTTCTCGCCGAACTCGTCCACGTCTGCCTGGCTGTTGTGAAGACTGACGTACTGACAGCCCCCCGACGGGGTCGGCACCACGGCAATCGCCTCTCCCCAGGCATTCCCGTCCCGCTTGTGCGGGTGGAAGTTGTGAAACGACACCATTTCGGCGTAGTTGAGGCTGCTCACCGGCACCAGGCGCGGGCGCATGTCATACACGCCCGGCAGCTGCGCGAGGTAGGCCGCCGTCAGCGACTCGCGGGACAGGGTCATGATGAACCCCAAATCCTTCAGCGTATCAGCCAGGGTGTTGGTGTCCTGGATAACCTGCTCGCTGGTCGGGGCACGGATAATCAGCGTCTGGTGATACCTGCCGAACGAGATAATGCCGGACTGAAGCATGTCGCGGGCAACCTTCAGATCTTCCTGCTGGGACACCGCATCGTCCTCGGCTGACTTCAGACGCTTCTCGATCGTGCGGATGCAGCCGCGCGCTTCATCTTTGCCCATGCAGGTATAGGACTGCGTCAGCACGTACCGGCAGCGGGCATACAGGAGCGAGTCATACAGCCCGGTGACGGTTTCAGTGCCGTAATCCTTAATTTCCAGCCCGCGAAAGTAGCTCTGGCCGTCGATGTGGCTGACCTGGCCAATGTCGGTGGAAGGGAAGATGTCGGTGCCGCCGAGCACGTCATAGAATGGCGTGCGCGTGACCCGGACTTTCTGCCACCTGCCGGTGATAAGGTAGTTGTAAAAGGCGAGCTGAGAGGAGAACACCCTGCCGTTCTCCTCATACGTGCCGAGCGGCCTCGCCGAGTAGCGCGACAGCGCCGTGCCGATCGATTCCCGGTACTCCAGCATCACCTGCAGGGCGTTGTCGAGGAGGGTTTTGCGTTCGCCCAGAGACTTCTGCTTCATGGCCGCCCGCTCGATGCCCGTGTGCGGATTGAAGCAGGCGGTGAAGAAGAGGCGGCGGCGGTAGAACGGTTTGTCCTTCCGCGAGGCGTAGAACAGGCGCGCTATCTCGTCTGAAAACGCAATCCCGGACTGACACTCAAGCGAGTCGGTAAATTCGTCGCTCACCAGGTGGGTATAAAAGGTAAAGGGCAGCCCCTCAAATGAGCGGATAACGTTGTTGAGCTGCATGTCCAGGGTGGCGAGGTAATGCTCATCCTCGCATTCAAAAATGGTGCCGCCGATCTCCCAGGTGCTGACAAAGTCACCTTTTTTGTTCTTCACCACCTGCTCGTGCAGGTGGGAAGACCAGGGGAGATAGCGGGACAGCGGGATACTCTCGTTGAGCCGCATATGTTTTATAAACTCCGTAACGTCAATGGCGTCGTACTGGTTTGCGACAAGCGCCTTTGTCCCGAAATGCCGGGTAGCCGCGCGGTTGCCGCGTGTTTTAAACGCCAGCAACTTCAGGTCAAAGAAATGAATGTCCTCTTTTGCCAGGCGTCTCAGCTCGATAAAGGCAGGGATGAGCAGCAGGAGAAGCCAGTAAAAGCGTGACCAGACGGCCGCCAGGATAAGGATGCACAGGGTGAACAGCAGGGGGACAAGCGGGACCCCCCACAGCGCCGCCGGTCGGGTCAGCGCCTTGTTGAGGATGGTCATGCTGCCTCCTTAGGCCGCGAAGTAGGCACCGAACCCGGACGCCCCGGCGAGCAGGACGCCCGACCAGAAGACGCGCTGGAGATCGTGCCAGGCCTTGCCGTCAACCAGCATCTTGTAGGCGATAAAGGCCACCGCACAGCTGATGGTGACAACCGACATACTGGTGAGGCCGAGGAAAACCCAGTTAATGGCGTCGCTGCCCTTCTGAAATGCCTGATCGGCGCTGGCCGCCAGTGCCGGGACGGCAGGCAGGGCGAGGAGAGAGGCCATCAGGCGGGTAGCGGCGTTTTTAATGGTGCGAAAAGTCATGATTTTTCCTTAATCAGAAGATACAGCGAGGCCGCCGCGCACGACGTGTGGCGGATAAGCGGGGTCGCTGGTCAGTGTGGTGTCGGGTGCCGGGATAACGCCACGTATGACGCTGTCCGGGTAAACGGTGTTGTCGGACGGGACGGCGGGCGCTTCCCCGAATGCGGGAAAGATTGCCTGCCGTTCTGCCCGCGTTGAGGGCACAACGTAGCCAATACGCTGTACGTAGCTTGTGTTGCCGAACGCGCTTTCCGGGCGCTGACCGGTTTCAAAGTTGCCGGAGTAATAGCAGCTCAGGGCGCGCTGTAAGGTGCCTCCTCGTTGATAGCAGTCGGTGATGATTTTCGCGGCAACATTCATGTTGTCGCACGGATTTAACATGGATTCGGCGCTGACGCCGAACTGCGGGAAATTAGTGCTGGTTATCTGCATCAGTCCCACCGAATAACGGTGTTTCTTCTGCTTAATGTCCTCCACAATTTTTAACGCCTCGTCTTTCGACGTTGGCAGATGGGAAATAACGCGGCTCCTGCCGCCCTTTACCGGAACAATTTCAGCAATGGCATACGGATTTAAGCCAGATTCGGTACGGGTAATGTCGTGAATGGTATCGGGGTGAACGGCGGGGGCACACTGCATGGCGAGCTGGAACAGCGCGGCAGTGGTTAACATAGTAATCCTTCAGCGAATTTTCATTTCACCATAGAACTTTTTAGTTTCGATGTTATAGATAACTTCGTTACCTTCGAGCTAAGAAAGAATTAACCTTGTGTTTAGTTTCTAAGTCGTAGATGTATTGTTCTTTCTGTAAAGTAAAATATCACCATTTGCATAGTATTTATTGATATCAAGAATATACTTTCCTTGAGTGTCAATAAGAGCCACTCCAATTTTAGTTAAGGTTGGTTTGTCTATGTTTTTAACTGAATATACAATATGTGTATGTTCTATATTTTCGTCTTCATTCAACATGTTTTTCCCGTTCATTAAGTTGTTGAGTGATTAAATCAATTCGTTTTAGCTTTTTCGCAATCAGAACCGAGGATTTAGAGTTTTTCTTCCCCTGTTCTTTTTGAATAATAATAGCAATATCCATTCTCAGACACGCGCGCTCAATCAGCAATTCTCTCGTGTGCTCTGGTAGCTCTTTTGTGGTCCAGCTCGAGTTGATGGCTGATGAAATGCGATCTCTGCGACAACTTAGGCGCTTGTCACCGGCCATTATCGCAAATTTATTGTTTTTCAGGGCTTTTATTCGAACCTTTTGCATAGTCATATCTACTTCTCCATTGCATAAGTAATCCGTCGGAATTCGGGAGCACAAGGAAGGCTTGGATCAGACGGCTTAACGATGCAGAGGAAGGCTCAGAAGATGCGAGCACACCATTAATCTCCTCTAGACGCGGGGCACGGCTGATCTGCTGTCAGGTTCTAGAGAACTAACGCGTGTGTTGCGTGCGTGTATCATACATCCGTTGTTAAAATAATCTAAACAAATTACATTTAGTTAATATTATTTTACCGACACGGGCGCGCGATATCCATATGATTGCCGGAAGCAAATCACAGGTTAAGATGATGGTTCCCAAACGTTTAAGAGCAGCACGACATAGAGCTGGTTTGTCTCAGGAGAAATTCCTGCAGTTAACTAACGTGGAAGCTGTCAGTGATAAATCGCAGATTTCAAATTACGAATCAGGTCGACACTCACCGCCTTTTGAATTTGTGGTGCAGATTGCTAAAGCGCTGAACTATCCAGAAGCCTATTTTTATACGGTGGATGATGATTTTGCAGAGCAAATCCTGTTGATACACAGGAACAAAAACAATCCTGATTTCAATCCATATTTTAAACCTTTAAAAGAAGCGCTTGATGCTGTTAATGCTTTAAAAAAGATGTTAGATAAAGCTACAGGTACAAAATAGAGTTTCTTACCGTCAACTGGCGCAGCGCGATCTCACTCGCCCCTGAAAATATCGTCTCCTCAAGCCCTGGGTTACGGCTAATTGCTGCTATTAACTTTTAAAAGAGCATGAGGTTGCCAGGGATATGCTAGTACGGTGTCATACTGTCTGTAAATAGACAAAATATTGCCAGTATACTGTTGTGGATTCCATTTTACATGGTTGAAAATTCTCTTATAAAGTAATGCTTTCAGTCAATTGTTTTGTCTAAGATCATGCTTTTAGTGTGAAAGATCGTGTAAGTCAGAGTAAATAGATCATTTGTCTGTAGGATTACATACACCGCTTCTATAAATCTTTATCTTTAAAGTCAATTGGTTATGGTTTTTTATTATTCTGAAATAAAAAATTCTATTACACTTGAGAAAAATTACCCTTATCGCAAGAATAATCTTAAATCACAAGTTAACTGATTGATCTAATTGTGTGTTTTGTTGGGGTGGGGTTGAAATATAAAAATTGTTTCAGCCAAGATATTTTCAAGGATGGCGGTTTTATTAGGTTTCCTTGTTAAATAATTTATTTTATAACGGAGAACTTAATTTTTTAATGATTAATGTAGAGGTGCAATAACCGTCTGAAGGTGATAGCTGTTGTATTAAAATTAATCCGGAGAACGTCAGAACTGGATACTAAGACGGCTCATAATTTGTTGGGTGCTAAAATCCAGTTAAAACCTTATTAGCTGTGGAGAAGACCTCAGGATTACGGGGCGCTCTGCTGCTGGAAGACGGGCCATGCTTCCCTGCAACACAGGGTATTGAGGCATAAAAAGCCAGTACCATTGTGGTGAAGCAAACCTGCACGAGAACATCGAACGAGAGCATCACTTTCGGATGCTTGTGAAAAAATACTAACAGGCTGTACAGGTAAGAGGCTGTGGAAACCATCAGTGATGTCTGGCGCGGAAATGGAGTACATTAATCGCTGTTACATTATTTGAGTGATACTTATTTACCTAACAAACAAGGCCTTTCCATAAGTGATCTGGGAGTGTATCTGCCGTAAGGCTGCGGCATGTAAACCTTGAAGCTAAGTTTAATGGAATGGAGGCTGATTGTAGATGGAGATTTCTTACAGACAATTAAAGGGTCTGCAATGTGTACTTACTCATGCAAGGCTGAAGGGTTGTTGCGTTTTGATGCAGATTGACATATTTTGAAATGAATAATGGCTTTTTTTCGTCTGGCGATTTTAAAATAATTGCAAGTTAAAAAGTTATAAAAAACATATTTCAAATATAAATCTGATTTTCATTGAGCTGCATCTTTAAAAAGGGTAAGTGGTCGTTATTTAAGCCTGAAAGGGTCTGATAAGCTCTGTAATTAATGAGATAATGATATTAGAATAATCCCAAAAAGATAATGGCGTTCAAAAATGTTACAATCTAATTGCATTTAGTGTTTGTATCTGATTCTTGTGGGTTGGGCTAAATATCTAAAGCCACACTATAATTGATGTTTTTTTTAATTTATTTAAACACTAAAGAAATTGGTTCACCTGCCGATTAGCATTGCTGTGGGAAAATATTTGCATTTTCTTATTAACCTCAAAAATTAAGCCGTTATTACATTCATCTCTTGAAGATGAACATATGCTAATCATTAAGGAAGAATAATGTTCAAAAATCTCAATATCAGCACCCGGCTTACCATGGCATTTGGCGTGATAGTTATATTGATGACAGTTGTCTGCGGATTGCTCTACATGAGCTTCGACAGGGTAACGGCTGTTAGCAAACTTAATGTCCACAGCTATAAAGTTGTTGATAATCTGCGCACAGTTACAGAGAACCTCATTAATATGGAAACCGGCATCCGTGGATTCGCACTCACGGGTAAACAGGATATTCTTCAGCCATTTTCTGAGGGGGATGAGGCGTTTAGACGCGGAGTAAGTGAGCTCTTAACACTCACAAGTGATAATCAATCACAACAAAATAAATTTTTAAAAATTTCTCAGCTTGAAGATGAATGGAAAAATTCATTTGCCCTTCCGTTAATCCAGAACAGGAACGAAGTTACAAAAGGGTCGCTCAATATGGATTCATTCATCTCTGGACTTGAACACAACTCCGGAAAAGCTCAAATGGATCGTATCCGTGACGTTATTAATGAAGCGCTGCGTGATGAATATAGAATCATGTCAGAGCGGCAGGCACGCCTTGCTGATGAGCGTTTTAAAACGCGAATGATGATTGTTATTGGCTTGCTCGCAGCCGCTGTCACCGCGCTTCTTGCGGGTACCTTGTTATCACGCAGTATTCTTAATCCGTTAAAGCATGCAGTGAATACGGCTGATACCATCGCGTCGGGTGATCTTACATCGGTCATTACAATCGACCGAATGGACGAAACAGGCAAGCTGCTTGTGGCTCTTGATAACATGCAACAGAGATTAAAATCTCTCGTCACTGAAATCAAAATCACTGCTTCTTCAGTCGATCTTGCGGCCGGGGAAATCGAGCAGGGCAATATGGAGTTATCTTCCCGTACTGAGGAACAGGCCGCTGCTTTGCAACAGACAGCTGCCAGTATGGAGCAGTTAACAATGACCGTTCGCAACAATACAGAAATTGCTGAACATACGGCTATGTCCGCCAGAAAGACAGAAGAGCTGGCCCGGGAAGGGGAGTCTGCTGTTGGTGAAATGAGCGAAACGATGCAAAAAATATCGGCAAATGCACTTAAAATTAAGGAAATTACGAGTGTCATTGAAGGGATTGCTTTCCAGACAAATATACTTGCATTGAACGCTGCGGTAGAAGCTGCACGCGCTGGTGAGCATGGGAGAGGTTTCGCTGTTGTCGCCACAGAAGTGAGAAATCTTGCGCAGAGAAGCGCTAGTGCATCAAAAGAAATCGGCTCCTTAATTGAGAACGCAGTCGATAATGTCGATAATGGCGTTTCTGTAGCCTCTAAGACAGCAGAGACAATTTTACGTGCTGCAACCAATGTTGCTTCACTGGCACAGTCAATGGATAGTCTTTCTATGGCCTCAGTAGAGCAAATGCAGGGGATTATGCAAATCAGTACCGCTGTGACACAAATGGATGGTGTGACGCAGGGAAATGCTGCCCTCGTTGAGCAGTCTGCTGCCGCATCTCAGTCGCTCAGTGAACAATCCAGGTCTCTGAAGCAGATGACTGATAACTTTGTTATTTAAAAATCCAGTGGCACCATAATTTATGGTGCCTTTTAATGTCGTCAAATGGAAAGGTAGTCTTTTCCTGAACGTTGCTGTCGCCGGATGTCAGATCCGGCGGAGCAGGGAGACTGGTTGCAGAATACGGATTATTTACCCTTATCCGTCGTGCAGGACTGCTACGCTTAGCAGTCTCAGGCACCTGCGGACATCAAGGATGTCCTTATGGTTACGGCAGGTTGCTTTCATTTTTCCGAATGAGGATGAACCATGACTGACGATGCCCGTAAACAGCCACAAATTGATCCTGCTGAAGAGAATGCCTTTTTTCCCTCCTCGTATTCGCTCAGTCAGTTTACCAGCCCTGTCTCCGACCTCAGCGGGGCAGATTATCTGAAGCGGTACACTGGCAGCCAAAAGATACTCGTGATTGCAGCGGATGAACGCTATCTGCCAACCGATACCGGGGCACTATTTTCTACGGGAAACCATCCCGTAGAGACCCTTTTGCCCTTATATCATTTGCGGGCAGCTGGGTTCGATTTTGACGTGACCACCCTATCGGGGCAGATGGCAAAATTCGAGTACTGGGCGATGCCCCGTGAAGATGAACGTATTATGCCTTTCTTTCGGGAGACGCTGTCGAAATTCAGGAGCCCTCAAAAACTATCTGATGTCGTCAGCAGGCTGATGAAAGACAATGAGTATGCCGCGGTCTTCATTCCGGGCGGGCATGGCGCCTTGATAGGGTTGCCCGGGAGCGAGGACGTGGCGAACACCCTACGCTGGGCCATGCAGGCAGATCGTGTCCTCATCTCACTGTGTCATGGCCCTGCCGCGTTTCTGTCCTTGCGCCAGGGAGACAATCCGCTGAGTGGTTATTCGGTGTGCGCCTTCCCTGACAGTGCCGACAAAGAAACCCCTGCGATGGGATATATGCCGGGGCATCTGACCTGGTACTTCGGTGAGGCCCTGCAGAAAATGGGGATGAACATTGTCAATAGCGACATCAAGGGAACTGTACATAAAGATCGTAACGTACTGACGGGTGACAGCCCCTTCGCGTCGAATGCACTTGGCCAGCTGGCCGCAAACGAGTTGCTGGCCCGATTTGGCGAGTAATGGTTCAGAAGGGGCAGGACGCAAGTCGGCTGCCCCGGTTTTTCGACTCTCTCCTGATCCTTAGTTCGGCTCCAGCACTAGAAAGAGAGGACCGGACACCATGATAAAAAGGCAATTATTAGTTACAACATACGTTAAGAGTTAATATATCAACACCTGATACCCCTGCGCCATTCTGAAGCAAACAGCCCCTCTTCACCATTTAACGGCCCCCGTGCACAGCGGTAACAACACTGCACACCTCTCCCCTGAAAAGCGCCGCCGCCCGGCCCGAAGGGCCGGGAAGACCTTTTTGTAAGCTGTCGTATGTTGTAACTATTATGCAACAATGCTGTACTGGAAAAACAAGCTTAGCAGTTATCGTGTCGGAATTGATGTGCCTAAACTTTCCCCCGCCATAGCCTTGATAGCTCTAAGGTAAGCGATCTTCACTATAAGGACATCCTTGTGGTAGCGTGGCAGCTCTGATCATGTTAACCGAGATAAATACCTGCCCCGATATTAGACCCTGACGCTTAAGCATGGCTATGTCATCCCGCCTGCGTGAAGAACTTTTGAGAAATCTAATTATCACAGGACTCCTGCGGAGCTGATGTGTCTGCCGGCGAGTATAAGCAGCTCCTGCGCGTTCAATCGGCCACGGACACTTTTAAAAAAAACGGCAGGGTGACATCACTCCCTGCCGTAAGCATGCTTGCTGTTATTATACAGGAAGTTTAGAGGCAGTTTGTGTTAAGTCAAAATATATCATACTGATTTATGAACCTTATTTCATTTCTCATTCAGGATACAAACCAGCTATATGATGCGTCGTGTATTTGATGTTCTGGCTGGCAGACTATTTTTTGACCCTTAATGACCGCGTATCAGAAATAGTGTCACAGGCAATGCGTATCTTCGACCACGACGATGATACCGGAATCGAATTTAACCCGGACATGCAGCTGTTTGCTTTGAAAGAGTAAAAAAAAGGACACCGCCCAGGGGAAGGAGTGTCCTCAAATGTGTCAAATTCGTTTTAAGTGAAAACTGTTCAGATGTTTTCATATTCATGATTACATAATATCCGGGATTTTTCATCCGCCATATTCACGCTCCAAAAAAAAGGAGGTCTTCGGCAGGAGGCGTCCAAAGCATACCAGGCTTTTGATACACACACTGCTTTGCAGATGCGAAATCATTTTGATTTTTTCATAGTCTTATAGGACCATCAGCTACCAGAACAGGTAGAAAAGGTTGAAAAACTGCAATGTTTGAGAAAGGCAGGTTAATGGACCCCAGCCCTGAAGAAAGATAAGGAATATTTAATGGATATCGCGCTTTTTCCAAGATAAAGTCGACATCAGTGGGCTGATATGATGATAAATCTGAAAGCCCGGAAGCTTGTTAATACCGCAAATGTGGTCGCGGCCATGCATCTCAGTGATTCACTGACCCGGCTGAAATTCGTGGATGAAGTAAGACTGGTTGTCATGCAACAGTTTGAGGCGGCGAGGCGAGCTAAATACGATGAAGAATGCATTGGCTGCCTGAAAAACCTACGAGGTACCTCCTTGAACAGTCGCGCATACTGAAAACTGGCTATGCCCGGCTCTACTCCGAAATTCAATATGTAGCAGTGCAGAATAAAATAGCCGGGTATTTGATATCCGGAATTAAGATTGTACTTGCCGGCGTTCAGGAGGTGTCATGATCACCATCATGACGCCTGTTGGCATGCTTGCCGGTACCGTTCTGGTTGAGGATTCCCTTACTGGAAGCTGCACGTCAGCTCCTGAATGAGTCGGATTCAGAAGGGATCCTGACGGACGTCGCGATGTCCATTGCGGAATTTATGGGGGACAGTCGCGATATTGGCTTGGGGTCTTTAATGCAACCATGCTTGCAGCCGGCGTTTATGGGATGTTTGGGCTGACCGGTAAAGCTGAGGCCTGGCGTCTTTTCCGTTATCTTCCCGGAGAGTATTACCGCAAGGTGGAAACCATGTCTCTGGGTAAATTGACGATGATGGTTATGGTATGGGGGGGCAGCGCTAAGGTGGTACTGGGACTCCTTACCCGTGATGACCGGAGTCGCTGATCTGTGATCTCATCAGCTTCCATGATTTATAGCCAAGTATGACAGGCATCACTAAGAGCAGCACAATCAGCAGAAAGACGACGGCAACCACACAGGAGATAACATGGCTGGCGCTGCCAAAGATCGCGGTGAGCAGGGTGATCATTGTCATCCCGCCGGTAAGCCAGGCTACTGACAGGAAATAACCGGCCAGATTTTTCAAAACCCTCTCCTGCGATTCCCCCGTCGCCTGGTAACGTTTGATTCGCTCGACATCCTTACTGGTAAATCCTGCCGCGATAAGTTCCTGCTTTTTCACTGTCATTCACGTCTCCTTTAACAGTTAAAAAATACACTATATTTAAGCCTGAATCGCGTAGAATTGCTCTTCGTATCACGCATCTTTTTTTATTTTTACAATACTATTCCAATGTTGTGCCTCAAGAATAAAAACCACTTATATCGGGTATAAAATACCATCCGCATGAAAAGGGTAAATAAACCCAACTTTGGTCAGAAACCTTGCGTACATTTTGTTACCATTGTATTTTTATATTTCCACTTGATAATGCAATGAGTTTAAGTATGAGTGAAAATGATACTGTCCCAAAGCAGTCCAAAAGCCAGATTAACAAAGCGGTTTTCTTTACCTCTGCTTTGTTAATTTTCCTTCTTGTCGCCTTTGCCGCCGTATTCCCGGATGTCGCCGACAAAAATTTTAAATTACTGCAGCAACAAATCTTCACGAATGCCAGCTGGTTCTACATCCTTGCTGTGGCCCTGATTTTGCTGAGCGTCACGTTCCTGGGACTCTCACGATACGGAGATATCAAGCTGGGTCCGGACCATGCGCAGCCAGATTTCAGCTATCACTCCTGGTTTGCGATGCTTTTCTCGGCAGGGATGGGGATCGGCCTGATGTTCTTTGGCGTTGCTGAACCTGTGATGCATTATCTTTCACCTCCCGTTGGCACCCCGGAGACCGTTGCGGCAGCGAAGGAAGCCATGCGCCTGACGTTCTTCCACTGGGGCCTTCATGCATGGGCAATCTATGCCATCGTGGCGTTGATCCTGGCCTTTTTCAGTTACCGTCACGGTCTGCCTTTAACGCTGCGTTCCGCACTCTATCCCATTATTGGCGATCGCATATACGGGCCTATAGGCCATGCGGTAGATATTTTCGCCGTTATCGGCACGGTCTTTGGCGTTGCGACATCGCTGGGGTACGGTGTTTTACAGGTTAATGCTGGTTTGAATCATCTTTTCGGCGTGCCCATCAATGAAACGGTACAGGTCATTCTGATCGTGGTCATCACGGGGTTAGCGACGATTTCGGTGGTGTCCGGCCTGGACAAGGGAATACGCATCCTGTCTGAGCTTAATCTGGGCCTGGCGGTGTTGCTCCTGGCGCTGGTCCTGTGCCTGGGTCCCACTGTGCTTCTGCTGAAGTCATTTGTGGAAAATACGGGGGGCTATCTGTCGGAACTGGTGAGTAAAACGTTCAACCTTTACGCGTATGAACCGAAGTCAAGTAACTGGCTGGGGGGCTGGACATTATTATACTGGGGATGGTGGCTTTCATGGTCGCCGTTTGTAGGGATGTTCATTGCACGCGTTTCCCGCGGCAGGACAATTCGTGAGTTCGTGACTGGCGTGTTGTTTGTTCCCGCCGGCTTTACACTCATGTGGATGACGGTGTTTGGAAACAGCGCCATTTATCTCATCATGAACCAGGGCGCCACTGACCTGGCAAATACAGTCCAACAGGATGTTGCTCTGGCGCTGTTTAATTTCCTGGAGCATTTCCCGTTCTCGTCTGTATTGTCATTTATTGCAATGGCGATGGTTATTGTTTTCTTTGTAACGTCTGCTGACTCGGGAGCAATGGTTGTTGATACTCTGGCGTCAGGCGGCGTCGCTAACACGCCTGTCTGGCAGCGAATCTTCTGGGCATCACTCATGGGCGTTGTTGCTATTGCCCTGCTAATCGCAGGGGGGCTGAGTGCGTTGCAGACCGTAACGATAGCAAGCGCATTACCCTTCTCAGTGATCTTACTGATATCAATATACGGTCTGTTAAAAGCGCTGCGTCGTGACCTGACCAAGCGTGAAAGTCTGAGCATGGCTACTATTGCGCCGACGGCTGCACGTAACCCAATTCCATGGCAGAGAAGGTTGCGTAATATCGCTTATCTTCCTAAGCGTTCTCTCGTTAAACGCTTTATGGACGACGTTATCCAGCCTGCCATGACGCTGGTTCAGGAAGAACTGAATAAGCAGGGAACGATTAGCCACATCGATGACGCTGCCGACGATCGTATTCGACTGGAAGTCGATCTGGGCAATGAGCTGAATTATATATATGAAGTGAGGCTTCGCGGGTATAACTCGCCGACCTTCGCCCTGGCTGCGATGGATAATGATGAGCAGCAGGCTGAGCAACATCGATATTATCGCGCAGAGGTTTATCTCAAAGAAGGCGGTCAAAATTATGATGTGATGGGCTGGAACCAGGAACAGCTGATTAATGACATACTGGATCAGTACGAAAAACACCTGCACTTCCTGCATCTGGTTCGTTAACACCACTACGCCGTCAGTATTATGACGGCGTTTTAATTTCCCAATCAATGATTAATACAATTGGGTTGAAAGGTTTTACTCTAATTATGATATGACTATTACCATAAGATAAAATCCTGCTGCAGTCATGAGCAGGGAACCTGACACATGAACCATTACAGAAATGAAAGACCATAAGTAATTGCCCGCCTGCAATAGCGTAAACACTTCAACTGAAAACGTAGAAAAAGTTGTCAGACCACCACATAAACCGGTGACGATAAGAAGCTTCAGAGCTGGATCTAACTGGGGATGGCGCATAAAAAATGCCATTGCTGCGCCGATGATGAAGGCCCCCAACAAGTTAACGAGGAGTGTTCCCGGAGGTAATGAAGGAAAGAGACTATTGAGTTTAACCCCAAAAAACCAGCGTATAACGCAACCTACAGCACCACCACACATAATTGCTAACAACTGACTCAATGCCACACTCCCTACCTGAATAAAATATAAATACTGAATCACAGGGGACTGAATTTACCCAGCCCCCTTTTCTCATATGCTGTTATGGTTATTATTAACCATGGCGAATGAATGCTTTAAGACCGGCATAACGGGCCTCAGCGCCAAGTTCCTGCTCAATACGCATTAGCTGGTTGTATTTTTCAATTCGTTCACCACGGCAGGGAGCACCAGTTTTCAGATGTCCGGCACGGAGCGCTACCGTCATATCGGCTATGAAAGTGTCCATGGTTTCTCCACTACGGTGCGAAATGAAAGCCCCCCAACCGTTTTCATGGCAAAGAGAGACTGCATCAAATGTCTCGCTTAATGTACCAATCTGATTGAGCTTAATGAGCGCTGCACTGGCCAGATTTTCTTCAATACCCCGGCGAATGTACTTCACATTGGTTACAAAAATATCATCACCTACCAGTTCAACACGTCCGCCAAGTTTCGTGTGCAGATATTTCCAGCCCGCCCAGTCATCTTCAGCAAGCCCGTCTTCAAGCAGAATGATAGGAAAATCATCTATAAGCTCACCGTAGTATTCCGTCATTTGTTCAGCGCTCAGTGAGTTTTTTTCGGTCCGCAGGTGATATTTACCTTCGCTGTAAAATTCGCTTGATGCCGGATCCATACAGATACTGATGTCTTCGCCCGGGCGATAACCGGCGTGTTCAATGGCCTGAACAATTAATTCGAGTGGCTCCCGGTTTGAGGAGACCGCAGGGGCAAATCCACCTTCATCGCCAACTGCTGCGGAGAGGTTCCTGGTCAGAAGGATCTGGCGAAGCGCCTGATAAACTTCACTCCCCTGACGAACAGCCTCAGTAAGCGTCGAAGCACCGTGCGGGGCTATCATAAATTCCTGGAAGTCGGCTCCCTGACCACGAGCATGAACCCCACCGTTGATGATGTTCATGCAAGGAACAGGCATCAGACTGGCGTTAAGTCCCCCCAGATAGCGATAAAGCGGCTGACGCGTAACCTGAGAAGCTAGCCTTGACACCGCAAGTGAAACACCAAGAATCGCATTTGCTCCGAGTCGGCTTTTGTTCTCCGTGCCGTCAAGTTCCCTCATCAGGTTATCCAGTTGACGCTGCTCTCTTACATCAGTTCCTCTGACAGCGCTACAGATTTCTGTATTAACTGCTTTGACCGCATCACGTACTCCCTTTCCGCCGAACCTCCCTATATCACCATCGCGTAGTTCAGTTGCCTCTCTGGTGCCTGTACTGGCACCAGACGGTACTGAAGCACGCGCCATTTGCCCGTCAGAAGTAAGTGCCTCAACTTCAACTGTAGGGTTACCACGGGAGTCAAGAATTTCGCGTGCAGCAACTTTTTCAAGTTTAAAATTCATATACTTCTCCTCAAACTCAATCATGAATGTGTTTAATAAGAACATCTACGTTCAGATGATTAACGTACTCAGCGGAGCGGGACGTGAGCGCCCCCATAAAACGGTTGCGATGACCTGCAATCACCATGTCCACCCCGATGTCGTTTATGCATTTCTGTAAGTCCTCGAATCGACGCAGAGTTACCACCTCGCGCGCATCCACCCTTTCAGGCACAGATGAAGTCAGCTCACTGAGGAGTGCTTTGGCCTTAAGTATTTCTGTTGATACAGCATCATCCATCAATCCGTCTGATACATAGTTCATCTCACGGTAATCAGTGCAGATATGTGCGAGAGTGATTTTCATCTGGAGGAGACGCGATAGTTCAGCCGCATGCTCCAGAAGTTGAGCTCCGTCTTTCTTAGACTGAACAAGAACCAGTGCGTGCGTGTAGATTTTCATGGCTGACTCCGACTCTGAAGCAGAAAACGTTCCAGCCAGGGAAGAAGCTGCTTCTTCCGGCTGACCATGCCCTCTACTGAAAATGAAGGTGTACTGTCCCCTTCCGGCCCGGCGAAATATAGTGAAGAACAGCATTCTGTGATGTTGGTTACCATCAGTACGACAAGACCAGCTCCCGTTGACATGGCCATTTGCGCCATAGTTTCCTGCAATTCATCGAGCAGAGGTGCTATCTGACCCGATGTGCTTATTTCGATTTGAGCTATGCGGGCATCGATTCCAACAAGAGAAAAGACTTTAAGATCTTTATTAAGAAGCTGCTCTGCGGAGAGTCCGGAAATATCGGTTTTGGCCGCAATTAGAGCTTGTGCAAAAGTTCTCCGTTTTATCCCTGACCAGACGCAAAGTTCTGTGGCGGCACGAAGATCGTCTTCGGTGGTTGTAGGCGAAAGGAGATCAATTGTGTCGCTAAGCAGTGCACCGAGAAGTAAAATACCGTAGGCGGGAGGCATTGCATTGCGCATCTCTGTGTTCATCATCAGCCAGACAACAGTTGCGCTGCTGCCTACGGGTTTGATTGAGACCTCAGGGGGAAGTAAGGTTGTAAGGCCACCCAATCGGTGATGATCAATGATCCCAATAATATTGCTTTGGATAAGACCAGCAGGTCCCTGAAGCGGATCGGTGAAATCTACCAACCATACATCTTCTTTTAGAAGAGGAATGTCGAGAAAAGGAGGTAGCGTAAGTCCAGCTTCTCGAAAAATAAATCTGGTTTCTGTGCTCGCTTCTCCTGCACGCCATGCCCGTGCAGGGCGTCCGCAATGGTTGAGCCAGCATGCAGTTACGGTTGCTGTACAGATAGCATCGCTGTCAGGGTTTGAATGGCCAATAACATGAATCAATGGTGTATCCCCATTAGAGGGAAGTACACAGGCCGAATGGAATTTTTGACGGCCTGATATACCTCCTGAAAATCAAGAGTCATATCAGGCGTCATCAGCCCTTAAAGGGGCGGTTGGGAAAGGTGGAACGCCATCACCTTAGCCAAATTATAAATCAGAAATAAAAAATTGGAAGAGACATTCCTGTCTAAGCTTGATGGAGAATGATGCCGCCTCATCCATGATTCGAGGCATATATGCTTTAGGGATACATCGAGAAGGTCGCGATGTTTGGTATCTTTGGTTTGAAAGTGAATTCTAAGGCCACTTCGCGTCGTAGTTGGGGAGGACTATGAATTTTAAGGTGTAACTGGACGTCATATAGGTCTTAAAGGTGTTGTCCAGGACCGTTTGGCCTTAAGACATATCTGCAGGAGCCCACGGCCTGGTAAATGAAAAGTAGCTGACCTGAGTATGCAGTTTCATACAATACCGTTTATGCAATTGGCAACATGCTTGAGGACATCTGTGATGTCAGCGATAGTCAGAACTGGAAACTTCATCGCAGGACAATAACATCGAGCACTTTATAAAGATAATAATATGGGGCAGGGGAAACTCTCCGGAACATGAAAGGTGGTTATGATACTAGTCATCGGAGTCATACCTGAGACTATCATGATCTTCCCAGAAGCAACTACCGATGACTCTTCAGGTCGCTATACGGATAATCATCAGGTTTCACTGATTATCTGGCCACATCCCGAAGACTTTATCTACTCAGAGACTGGGCTAAACGTTTAGCAAGTGAATGCTGGTTTTGATTTCATTAACCAGAATTTTTATTCCTTCGTGTCAGTTTGGAGTATAAGCGAATGCGGCAGCAATCAGCTCATGAATCCTAAAGCACAGGCTCAATACAAATGATAGTCATTATCTTTTAATAATTTCTTATCACCCCCCCCCTAATTATGGGGGGTTGCTATTTAATTCCACCAACCTTTTTAACAATTATTTAATGAAAAAACAAAAAACCTACACAAATATTTTTTCTTGTGTAAGTATATATAATATAACCCTTAGTTATCAAGCGGTTAAGGTGATACAAAAAAATGAACAATTTTGTGCGTATAATTGACATAAATTAAACTCGTGCGCATACTCTATTCAAAGCAGAATGATTTGCTTCACACAAAACTCTTAAGTAGATATTTTCTTTCGAGTCTTAAATCCTAGTAAATTAGTCGTCTATTCAGGAACCCGTGAAATTCATCAATAGGACATTGCCATGAAAATTACACTGAATAAATATTTACCATTAGCCGTTATTTCACTCATTCCGTTTGCTTCAGAAGCGGCACCTACAGTCACTTTCCAGGGGGAAGTTACTGAGCAAACCTGTACAGTGGATATTAACGGGACCACAAATGCTGTCGTTCTTTTACCAACCGTATCAGTCAAGGACTTCGGCGCGACGCTTGCTGCAAGTCAAACTGCAGGATTAACCCCCTTCAAAGTTACCGTGAGTGGTTGCACTGCTGGATCATCTGATACTGCGCTTACAACTAACTTCCTCGGATATAACGTTGACACAACCTATGGCGTGCTGGGGAACACTCTCACAGGTGCAAATGCCGCGACAGGGTTTGGTATTCAGTTGCTCAACGGGGGGACCAGTGGAAGTACTGCGATTGCGCTTAATGGTGTAACCGGCGTTACAGGACTGGTACTACCGGCTGGAGAAAATACTGCGAGCTACGAGTTCGGCGCGCAATATTTTTCACTGGGCAGCGCGGGCACTCCCGGTAAAATTACCTCTGTTGCAGAATACAGCATCAGTTACCTTTGATGACATCACTGGCTGCATTTCGGTGCAGCCAGCTTAAGCAGGTGGTATATGAAAATCAGGCCAATAATTCTTTTTTTTGCAGCGTTTGGCATGATGGCGGGCGCAAATGCAAACGTTGTAATGACCGGTACTCGTGTGATCGTGCCATTCAACAATAAAGAGAAAACTGTTCAGTTGAAAAACCCTGATAGTCAGCCTTATGTTGTTCAGATGCAGATTACGGATGATAAAGGTAAACCTGATTCTCATTCACCTTTTATTATTGTACCACCTGTATTTCGAATGGAGAGAGAAACAGGACAATCTGTGAGGTTAATTACGAAAGATACGAGTCGCTTACCTCAGAACAGAGAATCGATTTTTTATCTTAGTTTCACACAATTGCCTATGGTCACACCTGAGCAGAAAAGCCAGAACCAGTTAGTTCTTGCCATCACTAACAGGGTGAAAATTTTCTACAGGCCAGCAGGTCTGGGCGGAGAAGCGGAAGATGCGTATGACAAAATGGAATTCTCAGCATCTGGAAGCGAATTACGGGTTAAAAACCCAACGGGTTACTTTATTAATGTCAGAAGTGCTGAACTGAAGTCAGGCAGCCGTTATATATCACTGGCCAAGAGCGTAATGTTAGATCCTGATTCACAGGTTAAATGGTCTCTTCCGGATGGAATTCATTCACTGAGAGGGACGACAATCAAACTGATAATGGTGAATGACTATGGAGCGGATGTCATTAAGGAAAGACACTTGTAAAGTGCCTCAAGAGGTTACTAAGTTATCTTTACTAAGCATAACGCTCTTAATCGTAAATCTTTCAGTGATATCTTTCTCTGCCACAGCATCTGATGAGGTAAGCTCAGAAGAATATATTTTTGATGCTGAGCTATTTAAAGGTACTAACTTCGATCAATCTGTTCTTGAGTCTCTTAAGAACCCTAACGCGATAGCTGCGGGTGAATATAAACTTGATGTTTATATCAACAATGAATTGTTAGGAAATTACACAGTCCCTTATATTACGCATGACAATAGTGTGTTGCCGTGCCTGCCAGAGAATCTGATATCTGATATCGGACTCAAAGAGAATTTGACGGTCTCAAAAAATACAAAAAGTTGTCTCATTACCTCCGACATTTCAACAGCAATTGTTGCCCGGACAAACCTTTCTGAACTAAAACTAAACGTCTCAGTACCTCAGGCAATGTTGCTCAGCAGACCAAAGGATTACGTCAATCCCGATAAATTCCAGACAGGGAACAACGTGGGTTTCCTGAACTATGTATCTAACTATTATCACGTGTCCTACTCAGATTCTCGTGGCAGCAACCTGGATTCTTTGTGGCTTTCCTTAAACGGAGGCATCAATATTGCCTCATGGCAATACCGGCAGATTAGCAACCTTAACTGGAATAAAGAGACGGGATATCAGTGGAATAACGTACGCCAGTACGTACAGCGTCCGCTGCCAGCCTTCAACACTCAACTGATGGCTGGCCAGCTGATTACCAACGGTAAGTTCTTTTCTGGCATGAGCTATAACGGATTAAACCTCTCATCCGCTGAAGAGATGCTTCCTCAGTCGCAAAGAGGTTACGCCCCGCTGATTAAAGGTATCGCGTCAAGTAATGCGAAAGTGACCATACGTCAGAATGGCCAGGATATCTATCAGACAACCGTCCCACCAGGCGCATTTGAAATCAATGACCTTTATCCTACTGGTGGTAATGGTGACTTGACTGTTGTTATTACCGAAGCTGATGGCACGATAAAAACCTTTTCCGTCCCCTTCTCAGCTTTACCTGAGTCAATACGTCCCGGCATGTCGAAATATAACTTAGCGCTCGGAAGAGTACGCGATACGGATGTGACTACCGAATTTGGTGATTTTATCTACCAGAGAGGGATAACTAATGCGCTGACTGCAAACGGTGGGTTACGCATGGCAAAAAATTACACGGCTTATGTTTTTGGCGGTGTCCATGCCAGCAGAATCGGGGCAATTGGTGCAGATGCAACTTACTCCACGGCGAAACTGAGTGACGACAGGACCAGTCAGGGATGGATGAGTCATTTGTCATGGAGCAAAACCTTCAGTGCTACCGGTACAAACCTGTCACTTGCCAGCTACAGATACTCTACTGCCGGCTATCGCGATCTGCTTTCAGTACTAGGTGACAGGAACAGAATATATACAGGCAATGAATGGTTAAATTATACCAGCGGTCAACGCGAAAGATGGGACCTGACGCTGAGCCAGACGCTCGGTGATTTTGGTACATCATATATTAATGCCGCCACTCAGTCCTATCGTGACGGCCGGTCGCGGGACACGCAATACCAGCTGGGTTTCAGCAAAATTCTTGGTCAGAACATCAGTATGAACGTGGCTTTAACAAGACAACGCGTCGGAACCTATAACGATCGTGGCCATGTTGAAAATGCTGCAGCTGTTTCATTCTCTATACCGCTATTCTCAGACAGCCCGCGTCCCGTGAGTTTCAGTACATCCTATAACCACAGCAACAGTGGGGGGGATCAATATCAGGCAAGTGCTTCAGGTATGGCAGATGACAATCAGACAACCAGCTACAGCATTACCGCCATTCGGGATCAAAAGTACCAGCAGAACGTATTCAGCGGCAGTTTACAGCGGAGATTGCCAAAGGCGTCGCTGGCTGCAAGCGCTTCGAAAGGACAGGGATACTGGCAAACTTCGGCCAACGCTCAGGGGGCGTTAGCCGTACATGCGGGTGGTGTGACTTTTGGCCCTTATCTGGGTGATACCTTTGCAATTGTCGAGGCAAAAGGCGCCGAGGGGGCCCGTATATTCAGCTCTGACCAGACGGTTATCGACAATAATGGTTATGCATTAATTCCGGCACTGACGCCGTACCGTTATAACAATATTTCTCTTGATCCCAAAGGCATGCAGGGACGTGCAGAAATCATAGACAGCCAGAAAAGAGTGGTTCCTGTCGCCGGTGCTGCTGTTAACGTCAGTTTTAAAACGCGGACAGGGACAGCCCTGCTGATTACGGTGACTTCCCGGGACGGGAATACCCTACCGATGGGGACGCAAGTCTACGATCAACAAGGCGAGGCGATCGGAATTACGGGACAGGGAGGCCAGGTCTATGTCAGGGTGCCAGATACCAGCGGTGAGCTTCTGGCTGAATGGGGTAACGGTAAAAAATGTTACATACCGTACACTCTCAGCGAAGATGAGATAAACGCAGAGATAGTGAACCTCAGCGCAACATGCAGCAACCGGCAGGGAGGTGTTTCATGAAGAGAATTGACAGGATGATACGTACACTTTTAGTTTTGCTTCTTTCTCTGAGCGCCTTCGGGAGCTGGGCAACCTGTAAGAGCACAGGTGCTTCACAGACGGAAGATAACAGGACGGCACTGATACCTTTTGGTCGCATCAATTTAACGGATACCTACTTTCAGCCGGTTCGTACCCTGCTGGGGTCAATTACCGTGCCACCGACAAACTACACCTATGGTGGTGCAACGGCGTCGACCATTCTCTGGACATGTGATTTGACAGATTTGCCGAATATTTATTTTCTTGCGGCAACGAATGGTGATGACAGGGTCGGTGGATACTGGGATCTCGGAGCACAGGACGGCATACCGGATGTGTATGCAACGTACTTCGCTTATGTCGGTATAAAACAGACAATGAGTGGCGTAACGCTGACCCGTTTCTGGGCCAAAGTTCCGATTACGACCTATGCCACTAACTCATCTAACTCAGCCAAGATAGATATTCGTCTGCAGGACGTACCTGCTCTTCAGGCAGAATTATATCGCATCAGTACTATTCCTCCCGGGAGTGGTTCTGGTTCAGCCTATTGTGGAAGGGGTACATCCGGCGTTGTCACAGGAACACCGACCGGCGTCAATTATTCATGCATACAGCCGAACTCCTATATTCAGTTGGTCGGCCCGGGCCTGACCCATGACAATGTAGGCGAAGACAGTAACACTAACTACCGTTTCTGGGGAGTTGATAACGGATTTGGTTATGGCATGAGGTCTGTCAACACGCTTTACAACTCACCAAGCTGTGTCGCCAGAAGTGCGACACCAGTGGTGCTTCTGCCAACGATTTCAGTAAGTGATTTAAATAAGGGGCTGACCAGCACTGCGGGTTTTAATGTAACGGTTGAATGCAGTAATTCAGTTACCTCAGGTACAACCGCGAATTCCGGCCAGACCGCAATAGGATTCCAGGTATCAAGCGGGGCATTCACAGCAGCCAAGGGTCTTGGACTGGTAAACAGCAGCAATGGCGTCAGCTTACTGCTGTCTGATAACTATCAGGCGACGGGAATGGCAAAAGGCGTGGGGATCGCAATCTCATACAGCAGTGCGCCGGGTACAGCACTAACTCTCATCGGCGAGCAGGGCATGGATATTCTTAACCATTCGGGCAATGCAGCGGGTTGGTATCCTGTACTGAATAATGCGACACCGGTTGGCAGTTCCAGTAGCGGATATACCAATTACAGCTATAACTTCACCGCCACGCTCAAAAAAATAGATGGCCAGACAGTTGTAGCCGGCAAAGTTAAATCCACTGCGACGATAATGGTGCAGGTACAATGAATAAAATCATAATCAGTCTGATGCTTTGGATGCTAGTATTTCCCGTTTACTCTGGCGTAATGCCATCTCAGTCAAGAGTCATTTTCAATGCCTCTGACAGGATGCAGAGCCTGATGCTGGTAAATACCAATTCTTACCCGGTAGTTGTGCAGACCTGGGCCGATAATGGAGAAGGTGATCCGGATGTGAAGAATATTCCCTTTATCATCCTTCCTCCGGTATTCAGACTTGAATCGGGTGATGTCAGAGGCATTCGTATAGTAAAAAATGAGACATCACTGGCTCAGGACCGGGAGTCACTTTTCTGGCTGAATATTTATGAAATGCCGCCCGATACAAGAATGGATAAAGAAAACAGTGTTCTTGTTACCATGAACACGCAAATTAAAATTATTTACAGACCTGCGCCAGTCACCACTACCCCGGCTGAAAGTATGACAAAGTTACGATGTACACTGCAGACAAAAGGATTACTGAAATGCAGTAATCATTCAGCTAACTATCTTTCTATTTCAAGCATCAGCTATTTGGATAAGGAAAACAGAGTACACTCTGTAAAAAAAGGAATGTTAACATTCCCGCCATATGCAGACGTCAGCATACATGAGAACTCCATGGCAGATTCACCAGTCAGACTTATATTTACACTTATTGGGGACGGAGGGGAACTAACGGACATATCGGTTAATATGTGATCCTGATAAAAAACAGACGATGCTGACATAAAGTTCCATATGAAATGGACACAAAAAAAACCAATTAGTGCCACAAATTTAATTGTGCCCGAAAGCTTCATTGACTTATATTTATATATAACGTCATTGTTGAATCTTAAAATGGCGGAGAAACTAAAATGGATGTCAGCACTGTTATTTCAAAATGTGCTTTTTTCAAAAATGGCATCAGCGAACACTTCAAAGTTAGAAGTGAAGCCTCGACTGAAGTTGAGCCAGAAGATGCATGGTTACCTGAAGCGGCGATCGTTCATTTGCCCACGCATGAACATAGCTTCCTGTCGACGCTTAATGATATAATTGAAATCTTAAATAAAAGCAGCAATAGAATTACCGTAATATTTGTGACAGATGCGTCTGCACTGCTCATCGCTAAAACATTAATTGTTAACATAAAAAAGAAAAGACTCAGACGTATCGATCTTATCATTGCGCCTGTCAGTTGCACCGTGCAGAACTTGGAAAAACTCCTGAAAAGGGGAAGCACAATACATACCTGTTTAATGTGTAATGCATTCCTTGAAAATGTAATGGGAAAAATGACGTCCAAAGGCATGAACAGTCGCGAATTGCAGGTACTGATTAATGTATATCGTGGTAAAGATCTCAGATCACAGGCATCTGAAACAGGGCTAAGTGTTAAATCACTATACAACTACAGGTTGACAGGCATGAAAAAATTTAAACGCTTGGGATTGGAAACACTGGCCACAGATCAAACATCCGGGATCATTTGTGACAGGCATTTTAATTGCTTATCAGAAAATGAAAGGCGTTTTGTAAATGCTGTTGCAGCAGATGATATTTTTATGGTTTTTCAGCCAATAGTTGACCACAATCTCAGACTGCAGGGTTTTGAGCTGCTGGTCAGATGGGTCGAAGATGCTGCCATAAGATATCCTGGTGATTTTCTTCCAGGATTGCGCAGTAAGTACCCCTGGATGGTACTTACTGCATTTGCGCTCCGCCATGCTATAAAAATGATAAACAGGTATCAGGGGCGGTATTATTTCTCAGTGAACCTCCCAAACCAGTTGATTTATGATCAGGGGATTATGAAAATGCTCGCTGCAGCTCGCTCGTCGTTGACTGATCATACCTGTAAAAGTCTGGTTCTAGAACTTAATGAAAAGACTTCTTTCGAGCATCACCCTGAAGTAATTGATAACGTCAATGCCATACAGGGCATGGGTTATCGTGTTTTTCTTGATGACTGTTTTTCATCTAAAAGTGCTTATTTTCCTGTTCGGAAAATAAAGTTTGATGGCTATAAAATAGATATGTCAGCAGTAAGTGATTCTCTTTGCGACTTCGATTGTCTGGCATTAATACAGTCTCTTCAGCATTACTGTTCTCTGACTAACAGAAAATGCATTGCAGAAGGCATTGATAGCATTGAAAAAATAAAATTTTTACGTCATCTGACTAAAATGGACTTTCAGGGAGTATTAATCAGCAAACCACTCAACGAGCAGGCTATGGACCAGTTTATCCGGGAGAGTAATGAAATTTTGAAATTAGCTATATCTTTGGCAGGTTAATTATGTCAGCTGAATTGATAAAACAAGTCATTATATCAAATGCGCTCACGATAAGAAATCGTAAAACTTTCTTCAACGCTATAGAGGAATTTTATGAAAATGATAAAGCACTATTGAAGTTACAGCCTGCGTTCTTTAAGCACATACTCAATGAAAGTAGATTCAATATCATACTGATGACTTGCTGCTTTATTTTTAGCAACAGCATTAAATCTATAAAAGATATAAAAAATTACTGTGAGATTAATTCCATATCCAGTCAGAACAGTATTATAGCTGTCATTTCACTACTTAAGGCATCAGGACGTATAGATACAGAAAGAGATTCTGATGACAGGAGAAACGTAAAGCTGGTCATCACGAAAAAGGGATTGAAAGACCTTAAGAATTATATATATACGGTTATTGCACCATTAAAAACCTTACATCCTGAATATAATTTCAACATGGAGGCTATTGCGTCAAAATCTTTCCTGCAGGATTTTTTTCATGGTGTATCTGTTCCTTTATTGAAAGGAGTTACATATAAACAGATAAACACTAAAATCAATTATTACATTGATAAAGATGGCGGCCGATCTCTGTTGCTGTATTTGTATATGAAATCATCCATTAATAACATGCAGATTAACAGCACAATTAACCAACTTGCGTTCGAGATTAGCGTTTCAAGAACGCAAGTTATGAGATTAGTTAATAGCCTAGAAAAAGATGGCTACATTTGCAGTATAAGTAAAAATAACATCATAGTAAACCAGAACTTAATAGAGTTAGTCGAAGACTATATGTCTATATATTTTTCATATATAGAGTACTATCTTTTTAGCTCAGCGGATTTAAAGCGTATATTAATAGAAAAAAAGATGAACCCAGTGAGAAAGTATGTACTTAACAACTTCTCTAAATTAAGGAAAGCTTAGAGGTAATTGATCTCGGCAAGCCTGATGTTTTTTTCTTTATTCAGGAATTTAAATGTAACCGACTGAATTAGACCACTTTTTTCTTTAAGCCTAAATGAATTGATACGTTCATCTGAGGGGGAGTAATCTATTGATGAAGACATTTCTATATTTTTAATAGAACAGTTAACATTAAGCTTTTCATTAATAACTACACTCTGACACGTATCTGTCACTATGTTGCCTTCAAACTCGACTCGTGAGGGTTTCCCTGCGTATGCAGCCAAAGGAATAGGCAGGATTGTTATAATTATCAGTAAATTATAGAACCTTGATAATGTTTTTATATAAACCTCGATTAGCAGCATTGGCAGAAACGCCATGGTTCGGAAAAATTGATGACCTGAAACAATATAAAAATAGTATCATCCAAATCTGAAAATAGTCAAAATACAAAATAAACAGATTTCGTTTAGTTGAGTAGTGTAATTAATTGTCATTACTAGTTTTTACAGTTCAAATGCCTATTAAATAGCACCATCCTGAAGCTTTATAAACTTTTAAAACTAAATTAACAAAGCAATTCATTACCTTATCAATTTGATATTATTTTAACGTTATATAGCGGGATTTCATCAGGAGCAACTAATGGGGGGTAAACTGTTGGTCTTAATCGGGGAACTCATCGGCGTGCTTAGACGATGACTATAACTCTAAGCATAAAGCAGCAGGGTAAGTAATTCGTGTCAGGAACACAATACTACGTCGTCAGCAACACACGAGAGAAAGCCGAATACTTGTTCAGGTTAAGCAAATCAGGATTCGCCGGTCACCCTGCAGGTCCCCCCCCCCCGGCTCAGAAGGGGAAACAGGACAACCGGCAGACCTACGTTAACGAAATTTCCGCTGTTACATCATTTCAGAAAATTGCGCAGTCTGCGGGCACCCTCATATTATGTCCTGTAAACTTAATCTCTTAACATCTTGTTAAGTTCATATCAGATCCAGACGGTCACGTGCTGTGCGCAGGCGTGCCTCGCCACGGCGATCGTACTGCTGGGTGGTAGTGACGCTGGCGTGGCCCATCGCATCCTTTACCGTGATTAAATCCTCGCCGTTATCCAGCATGACAGTCGCAAAGGTTCGCCTTAAATCGTGCGGCGCGCATTTCGCAATGCCGGCCTGGCGCTGGCGTACCTGCAGAACATGGTAAACCGCCTGATCGGTGAGACGGTCGTTCGTCAGGGTGTCAAAGCGGCGGATACGGGTGAACAGCGGCCCGTCTTTTTCTCCCCTAACTTCATCAACCCACTTCTGCAGCCGCTGCCAGGTGCCGGCCGGCATATAGGCCAGCCGCTCCTTGTTTCCCTTGCCCAGCACCCGGAGTGCCCGCTCATTTGTGACAACGTCACCCAAATCCAGCCCCACGGCCTCTGATCGTCGCAGGC
Source organism: Enterobacter sp. D2 (assembly GCF_034427575.1). Lineage (NCBI taxonomy): Bacteria > Pseudomonadati > Pseudomonadota > Gammaproteobacteria > Enterobacterales > Enterobacteriaceae > Enterobacter > Enterobacter sp. D2. The sequence continues at coordinate 63,719 of NZ_JAXQPP010000008.1, read as the reverse complement.
CGCAGCCGAGAATGACGGCCAGCATCGCCGCATCGCGGATGCCGATACTGGAATCATCGGCCTCACAGACAGCAAACAGCACGCGGATCTCCTCCGGCGGCAGGGCCCGCCCGCGGGGAAGACGGCTACCGCGCAGGTTGCGCACCGCCCGGATGTGCTGAAAACTTTCTACGTCCATCAGCCTGAGCATCCAGGCTTCCTTCGCCACGCCCTTCAGTGCAGAAAGGTAGGTGTTGACGGTGGCCGTGGCCCGGCCGGTGTCGCGCAGCAGCTCGGTCACGGCCATCACGTGATGGCGCCGCAGGCCGCCCCAGCTGCAGGCATCGAGGGACGTGGCGCCGAGCATGCCGGCTACAATACTGAGGAACGAGGCCATGGTCTGCCGGCTGCGGGGGGAGTTGAGGGACAGCAGGTAGGCCCGGGCGGGACTGACCGGAGCGTTCTCACCGGACAGCGCCGGCAGGAATTCCTCACCGGGTGGCATGACGGCTGCGGGCAGACTAAGCTCCGGTTCGTCGTCGGGCATCAGGATCATGTCGGGCTCCGTCCGGGCCGGAAAGGGACCGGCGCGCTGAGTGAAAAATCTGGGGAAATGATACCGTCAGAGCGTACCGCAGAGAGTCTACTTTTTCAAACGTACATTTTAATAAGTAAACAATTTCTACACTCTTTTATAGTATGTAGGGCGGAAAGAGTTAAGGTGGAATGGGGTGTTTAAGCCTGAAACAATTTATCGAGCAGGTTGCGCTGGTTCTCACATGGCTCTGAAGCCCAACCGTACGAAAACGTATGCTAATTACATTTTTCGTACCGTACAGTGATACGGTAGAACCAGTAAATAGAAATATTACAACTTCTAACAACTCATCTGTTGTTGATGGTTGATCTGAGTCCTGCAATCTTGCATTTTATTTATAACTAGTTATATAAAATTAAAATTGATTAAAAACCATTAAAATAAGATGGAGCCTTTGTGAGCTATTCCTTTTAAGAACAGCTTTGCTGAATCCGGTTCTTCCATTAATGCCCTAAAAAATTCTGCTTGCAGAACTTCTTCACTGACCTAATTAAATAGACTTAAGCTGGTCAGCTTAAGAAATGATTGAGTGATGAAACTGCTAAAAAAAATAAGACGAGCAGTCACAAGAAAAAAAACTAAGGCATCAATACATTTATCGGTATTGGTGATAAGCGTCCTACAGGACGAAAGTTAAGGCAACCCTTTTTACGCTAAGAGAAAATGAAATTAACTACATTAATGAAAACAACAAAAGCACCGGAGCAACAAAAGTAAACGTTGTTAGAGCATATTTAAAGGCACTAGAGATGTTAGAAGCGAACGAACGTATACGTTTACTTAGCGAGATTAGACTAAAAAGCCCAGGGCGATGGAACGGTTAACAAAAAAGCCCTACTGGGCTTTTTTTATGACCTTGGCACCGACTACATTTGGTGACGCAGAATAAACAAATTCAACTGACTCTTTTATACAATGCTTATTGTAAGCCTCTAAAAGTTCTTTGTCATTAACGCGAATAAATGTATTAATTTTACCAGACATTTCTTTTTTGAAAAAGTTAAGTGCTTCCTCTGTGTAAGGTTTATTCATTTCTTCACAGATTCTCATGACCGACATTACAGTGTCTTCACTATCAATTGGGGTGTGCTTTAATAAAACAAAACAATTTTTTGATACATTGAACTGATAAGTTAAATCCGGATACACAATTGAACCAATGTCAGGAACTAACGGTGTGAGAGCAGAATCAGTATAATAAGAAATTATTATTGTAGTATATAGCTCTTTCGCTTTGAAATATTCTTCAATCATCCCATCAATGGATGAATGAGATATACCATCGTCGTAGTAAACAAACAAAATGATAAGTTTAAGCCAGCTATCATATTCGGCTGGACTGACGCCATATTTAGAACAGATGTGATCCCTTTGGCGTTTATCATTATTGACTAGAGAATTAAAAATAGATTCAAATTCCTTACCGTCACCCTGTATGATAAAATCCTTACAAAAAGAAAATGATTCCAAGGATTTTTTGATGTTATGAGGGTTACGTATGAAATTAAGAAATTTCAGTTTTTGTAAATATTTGATATCTTCAATTAGATCCGAGCCATCTATACTTTTAGATGTTATGTTATTTGATTCAATTTTGTACATAATCGAACTATGAAAAGAAGAAATTATTTTGTTATACTTATCCTCCCAAACACCAAAGAATTTTTCTAGATTTAATCTTTCCCCCGATTCGAATAATTCTAAAGTATAGAGATCATCTTTAGCTGAGGTGTTTTTAATGAGAGGCCGATTAGTAGCTTGCAACTCAAAAGAAGATTTATCAACGATTTCATACTTGCAAATTCTCGCTAAAGAAGGATTATCATGATTTGAGGATGCGTTCCATCTTTGTTCAACTTGTGATATGAAATGATGGTTTCTCGTAGTATTAATTAAATCACTCATTATAAATACCCTGTAAATAAATCCACTAAGTACAACTCTGAAATCCGTTGAAATTCCCATAAAATCAACATTCAAATTCTAACATATTTTATGTAGCATCGAAATTTTGGTGTTAATAAATCTCATAAAAGTTCTGAATTCGGTTCTCCGAGTGGTGACACTGGTAGCTCATTCCATTTTCGCGACATGATTTCTTTCAACAATTGTCAATGAAATATATTCAGGAAGTGTGTTTACTACATGTTTTTGCACAAAATATTCCTTATTTTAAGAACTTTTGATTATTTAATAATATATCTGTATCAACAATGGTGCCTGATATAGGCAATTTGAACTCCTGATACATGCCTCAGATGACTCCCGCAGTCGCGATGTGGCAATATTGCATAACACCCAGCTGACACTGTTGCAGCGCATTATTCAACAGTGCCTTCAGAACCTCAATGGGATCTCTAGTGCTGATCGATCCTCTACATTCTCCCTGTGGATCAAAACTTCGTCTTCTGTCATCTGAACGGGATAGCATAGCTGACGCTATTCCTGCTGGCTGCGATGATAGAGCTCAGTCACCCAAGGAGAATGTCTCCCCTCTTTATAAATCATGTGTAACTCAGTGCGGGGACGTGTAACGCCTACATAAAATAGCCGTCGCGCCTCACGCAGGGCGTTATCTGAGGCGAAATCGCGTTTACCGGGAAAATCATAGTCATTGACCCCAAATATAATGGCCACATCAAACTCTCGGCCTTTTGCACTGTGAAGGGTGCTCAGGGTGACACGTCCGGTGCCTTCCACTTTACCGGCAAATGCGGTAAGAGCCATATCCAGCCCTGAAGCAGGATCGGTTCGTTTCAGTAACTCAGTCACTACGTGCCATTCCGGCTGCGGGTTATGCGAGATGCCCCGCCAGCTGGAAATAAGTTCTTTGTCTAATCTCATAAGCCACTCATGGGCAGTTTCAGCTTCGTCAATGCCACTTCGCAAAAACGTGATGAGCTGTAGGGTCATAATTTGCTCTTCATGGCGGCTTGCGCGACGAGCATAAACCACAGAAAGTGCTTGGCACATCAGTTGATAGAATGCAGGGGACGCCTCTTTCCATCCTCCTGTTACCCACTGGCTGCAGGCTTCAATTAAGCAGGCAAGTCGGGAAGTGCGTTTTATTAACGCATTCCCGTCAGTGCGGATCAGGGGGATATTTTCGGCCTTAAGCGCATCCGCAACTTTATCGCCGAGCCATGCTGCCCGGTAAAGCACTCCGATGCGCTCTGGCTGAAATCTCCGGGCAGTGAGGGAAGGAATTAAAACCTGAGCGATATAACTTGCCTGGGCCTCATATTCACCTCTGACTCCGTGAAAACCAATTTCCCCTTCAACACTTCCGTCTGGACCACGGTAATCTCGCTCTTCTCCCAGCGCCCCCATTGATGCCCTGATGATTTTGGCGCCGGAACGGTAGTTGAAACGAAGGCGAAAGGTTTCCACCTCTTCCCGGGCAACGAGACTGTCCAGCAGATGCGGGTTTGCACCATTGAATCCATAAATAGACTGATCGGCATCACCGACCGCAAACAGCCGTATTCCACCGTCAAAGCACAACAGCAGCACAAGCTCATGAAGGGCATGACCCAGATCCTGATATTCGTCCACGAATAAGACGGGATAGCGTGCCCGGATTGCATTACGGATCCAGGCATGCTCCCTGATCATACGGAAGGCGATGAGTGGCATATCATCAAAATCAATGAGGCCAGAAGCCCGAAGCTGGGCTTCATACGCTTCGATGAAGTCTGCCAACTCTGGATTGGTATTCCGCCAGGAGGGCAACTGCCTGTTCACGTCACGGCGCCGCTTCTCTTCTGCAAATTTCCATCTAGCATGAGGATCCCCGTTTGCGCCGAACCTTGCCTGATGAGCTTCCTCAACTGCAATACGGCACTCATTTCGGGTCGCGACCCGAAAATCAATGGGTAGTAAGTCTGGAATACAACGTGAGTAAGGAATTAAAACCTGAGTCAAAGCAAAGCTGTGCACGGTACCAATAAAGTTTCGATCTCTGCCGTCAATGCCAAAGCAGGCCAGACGTTCTTCAAGTTCAGATGCACACTCATTATTGTAGGTAATACAGGCCACACCGCGAGGGTCAGAAACGTCATCCATGAGGGCACGCGCCATGGCGGTTGTCAGCGTTTTAGTTTTTCCACTACCCGGTCCGGCAATAACAACACAATGTCCTTGCGCGGTGGCAGCGTTATATTGCTCTTTGTTGGGCAGAAGCTCTCTGAGCGCCGTTGAAAGCGCGTGGCGGTCAGACATTGGACACCACATACTGAATCGCTGCAGCAATGTAGTCAGGTGGTGCAAGCCCGGGGGCTTTCTTCTTCAACTTTCCTGCCAGCCGCCCCTTACCGATGTCAGATATCATCGCAAGGAGTTGCTGAGGGTCAGGAATTTGACCGGCACGCCATGAAGCAATTCTTGAGGAGCGTAGTGATCCATAACCCTGTTCATCGAGAATATTAAGCAATACGTCTTTCAGACCTGGGGTATTTGCTACAGAAACCTCAAAGGTTTGTGAACTGAGAAATATGCCTACTCGTTTCCATACGTCTCTACACTCTTCAAAACCTTTGTCCACAAACCATGCTCTATCAGTTGCACTCAGCTTGTATTTATCTGAACGAACTTCGCAGAAAGCATCCCAGATACTAATTGCTCGAGCCTTACCCAAAGGTGGCTTGCTTCCGTCAAGTGGGTCCCAGTCAGTGATAACAGCCATGCGTATCCCTAAACTACCTGCAAGCTTAACGTAAGGTTCAAAATTAACTCCTGCAACGCTACATACCGTGATACCAAGCTCATCAAGATTGATCCCCATGGCTTCTGCGAAGCCCGGTATTAAAACCTCCTCAGCATCGCCTTCCACAAATATAACTCCCTTTGCAAAAAGTAGTTCTGCTCTGGTTGCTGTGAGGTACCGTTCAATGTCATCAAGTTCATCACTGGTTACAGGGAGCTCAGCCAGGGAAAAAGCCTGAGTGCGTCCCTCCTGATCCCTGCGAAGACTTACAACTGTTCGAAGTGGGACAATGCTCGCCAGGGCGGGTGAATGGCTTGTCACAATCAGTGACTGTGCTTCATCGGCATTATTGAAGAGTTTATCAAACACAGCGCGCTGAAGCTGGGGATGCAGGTGAGCTTCAGGTTCTTCAATACACAGTAGCGAGAAATTTCTTTCATTTTTTTCACGACGCCACGCAAACTCAGCAAGCTTAAGTGATATCAGGGCCACGTTTGCAGAACCAAGGCTCGCTTCCGTTATGCCTCTCTTTCCGTTATCAATGAATATTGATATAGAGCGCATCAATCTGAGCGGGTCCGTGGGTGCAAAACGGAGGCGAGCATCTAAATCGTGAGCAGGGCCTGCCATGTCAAGAATGCCAACACGAATTGATTCCTCAAGGCTCTTAATGGTAGGGAAGGTTGCCATTGTGTCCGTTGTTGATTCAAGCGCACTGGCAACCCTACCGAGATCTTCGCGGCTCAGGGAAGAAAAGGCATCTTCAAGTAAAGGCCGAAGAGGAGAGTTACGCCATGAAGCCAGTTGGGCCTCTGCATCTCGCAAGGCATCAAGCATATCCATGGCTATTCGCCTACGGACGCGACTTGGGATGGAGCGCGATTCCTGACCTCCGCCATACACGAGAAACTCACAATCCTCACTGGACCTGAGCGTTCCGGCAATATCATCCTTCTTGCGAAAAACGTAGCTGAGGCGTGCCACGGTGGGATTTTCTGCGGTACGAAAATCGGTCAGCAACGCAGAGAGGGAAGCGTCACTGTCGAAATCAGCGAAATCAATATGCACCTCAATTTGTGGGGAAGTGGATACATCGCAGCCATCCCAGAAATCGGACAGTTTGAGCTGTCTGGCAGAATCAGGTAGCGTGGGGTCAATCACCAGGCGAATAGCGAACAGCAGGTTGCTTTTGCCAACGCGATTTTCTCCCAGCAATACAATGTTTCCGCGCAGCGGAATATCAATCGTCTCAAGGTTCCGGAAGTTCCTTATCCTTAAATTTGACAGATACATAATTATCCTTCTTTTGAGTAAGTAAGGTAAAGCTGCTGCTCACACAAATTTTACCGACGTTAGACTGCATGACTGAGGCCTGTCCGACGCTATAAAGCCTTAAAAGAAGTCATATTCCCCATCTTCAGTCAGGTCACTGAGCACTGAGAAAACGATATTTAATGTTTGATATTACTGTTTCCGCGGTGCTATCCAGCCCGGTGGAATGAGCTTCACGCCATTACGCCAGCGGTCTGACACCGCAGCCTGGAACCAGTCATCCTTAAGGTCGGCATGGTCCATCACAATTATCTGTAGATCAGGCGTGAGAGTTTGAGCCGCGTGGCTTATCAGGCTGAACAGCCGGTTAACCGCGTTCTGATCTTCATTTTTCAGCGCGTCAATGGAACCTTCATTATCTTTTTCGGGCGGATAGTGAGCCTGCGAAGGTTGGTCGAGGATCAGGAAACCGGGGACCGGGCGATTTTTCTGACGGAACCAGCGATGTAGGGCCAAATGCGCCAGTATGTGATAGCCGACCCAATTTTCTCCGCTGCCCATTCGGAAAAGGGGGACTGGTCCGTCAAGGGTATCCGCGACGACGGTGAGTCTGCGTATATCTAAACGCAGGTTGCTGCCCTGATGTTCCAGGTCAAGTTGTTCTGAATACTCAGTCATGTAACGACCGATTATGTTCAGAAAGGCGGCGAGCTTTTCTCGTACAGCAGTGGGATCCAGCCGCTCTTCCAGAAGTCTGACAGTTAGTCGCTGATTTTCTAGACGGGTGCGAAGGCTCGATTGCTGGCCTACATCGCTGACGGTATCAAGATACTGAGCGATTTTTCCAAGTGTTCGCGCCTGCAGCATGAAGTTTTCCTGCTGGATTCGGAGATACTCAGTCTGCTGGATACAATTGCTTATGCTTCTTTGATTCTCACGAAGCCTGTCAAGCAGTGCGTTTTCCTGTATCTGGAGATCTACAAGGCGTTTCTGAAGTCGTGGATTTTCTGCTTCAACCGCCTCCAGTTGCTGACTCAGCTCAGCGAGCGAATGGCTCAGCTGGATAACAGAAGGCGGGGCGTTTTCAAGCTGGCTTTGGCAAAGCGGACAGTGGTGCAAATCGCCTGATGACTTTATCAGGTGGACTACGCTGAGTCTCGCACGCTGTTCCCGTGCTTCACGCTCATAGCCAGATGATTCAGAGGTAAAGGCCCGGGTCTCGCGAATTTCGCGATTCAACCTTTCAAGCTCCGATCGCATCCCCTGACGCTCAGCACGCAGCCGTGTAAGGGTGTCATCATGATCGCTTACGGTTACGGCATCTGAATATGTACCCCGTTCGCTGAAGCCCTGTAGCAGCGCTATACATGCTTCATAGCTTGTGGCCACTATCCTGTCATCAGAAAGCCCAGCCATCTTTGCTTCTTCGAGCAGTGCTCTGGCTCGCGGAAACGTCGCGTCGTCCAGCGATTCAGCTTCCTTAACCTGCCGTTCAAGCTGACGCAGCAGTTTTCGTTCATCGTTCAGTCGTGCTTGCTGGAGCAGTCTGTCTTCATCCATGGCGCCTAGAAAATAGGGCAGGGAATCCCGGATAGCCTGTGCTATAAATCCATCATCTTGCCTATGAAACAGCCGTTGCTTACTGTCAATGTCATTCTGATCTTGGAAGCAAAAAAGAAGCGCATGACGGAAATTTGCTTCAAGCGAGGGGCGCGTCGGACTAGGTGGTCGATGTTCGTTTTCATTAATACCGATGACGGCCCCCAGAAACGCCTCAATAGCACTGACCGTGGTGTTTTTATAGAGCGCGGCGCAGACAGGAATCTCCAGCGCACTGCCACGGGCAATATAAATGTCACCGTGAGATAGTTTGCCCGGTTCCGGATTCCGCCTCGCAATGAAAATCTGGCTTTCATTAAGCTGGAAAAGAATACCGTACCACTGCGTACACTTACGTATAATGCCGTCGGCTACGTAACACTCGCTTCGACCGGTCACGTAATCAATAATATCAATGATAGCGGATTTACCTGTTTTAGAGGCACCGGTTAGAATGTTCAGCCGTCCGGGATAAAAGGGGATCTCACGGCGTTCGCCCTCATGGTTGTAAATCACGATGCTGGCTATCTGTAAACTCATGGTGTTATTCCCCACGCTGCATAGATAGTTGCTGTTGTGCCCGCGCTAGCAAGCCAGCGCCCCAGAAATGCCGAACGCTCAATGCACTCTTCGGTTTCCCCGGTCAGCAACGGCGCTCTTTTTGCAGTTGGGGCCAGCAGCTTATTCCCTTTCTTGATGTTGCCATTCTCATCCAGCCAAAGAGCGTTTTGCCCTGCACCAAACAGGATGCTCTCTCGGGTGATACCGCTTAGCCGTCTGACTCTGTCGGGAAAGTTGATCATGATCTCTCTGTTATCCTGGCTCCATGCCATGAGTGAGGTGATGGTTGTAGCCGGCAAAGCTTTACGGGTTTTCTGATGCAGAATTATCGGCAGGATCAGAAAGGCCAGCGCAAAGGGTAAAGGGCCGCCGATTTTCTTAGTGAATTCTGATGATGTGCTGGCAATCAGTAAGCCGCAGAACGCTGGATTGAAGAGGTAGCTTTCCTCAACAGGGCGGGAGGACCACGGTTGCATTGTCAGTCTTCTCCTTTTTGTTCATCATAGCGATCCTGCATGTAGTCAGGGTGCCAGCCAACGGCATAGCGGTTTGCCAGAATGTGATAGCTGCCATGCGTCAGAAATTGCTCGCGAAGGCTCCTTAGTGGAAAACAAGCCTGCTGCTCAGCCCACGTGAACAGTTCCCGGCCTAAACGTATTCGTTCGTTTTCATTACTGTCAGCTGATAAATCATCTTGCTGTGCTGCAAAACGCGGCTGCCAGGCCTCTATCAGCACCTGCTCAAACATTTTAAGCTCGTCATTAATTAAAAGTTCTTCTCTTAACCACTTTGAGCGCTGCTCTGATGCCCGGTAATAATCACGAATGGCATACTCAATACGGGCAGGCCCCAAATTTATCTTGCGCAGCTGGTAGACAAAAGGGTGACTGTTAAGGAGGGGGATTACTTCCTGAGGCGGTGAAGAGGCGCGATAATCCACGGGAAGTGATGAACGGCGAAACTCCTCACGCAATTCATCAATGCGAGATTCAATGGCCAGAACGGGAAGGTTGTCCGAACCTTGGCCACTCAGCATGCGGATCACCTGATCGAACCACCAACCTTCCAAACGTTCCGCAAAGATTTCAATTTGTTGTCTTCCTACTGCCCGGTGTAGTTCTCGATGAATGTCCTCTTTAACATCCGTGATGGAAGCCGAGCTATCAAGAACATGTATCGATCGCAAAAGTGCATGCCGCGACTCCATTGGTAAGCATGTATATGCGCTGAAAGCATTGTTGAGTACTCTGTTAGTCGAGCTGGATGCCACTTTAAGCAACAATGCATCAGCTCTGGCTTCATCACGATCTTTCGTACGTAGGAGGGAAGCCGCCGACTTTGAGGGGGCTACGCCAGTGGTGATTAGTAAATGACGGTATTTTAGAAAATTTCCTCCGTTGGATTCGGCGTTTTTTATCCATATAAGAAGTGTCTTCCAGAGGTCGGCACTTCCGTCAGTCAGCTTTCCCGTTCTGGCTTTATGATGTTTTGTCTGGACTAGGTGTACCGGCTGCCCATTCATCTCAAAAGCTATATCGTCGAATTTTTCGATTGAAATTCTCAGCTCTGGAGAATCCAGCGTAGCCTCCAGGCCCATTAGCAACGCGTAGCGGCACTGATACAGATAGCCAGTAGCCGATGCGCTGGCCTCATACGCGTTACTCATACTGTAACTCCATTAAATAAGCGATAATAATTTCTAACTGAAATGCCGATGCTTTTCCACTGTCAATGAGTGCTATTCTTAAAAAATGGGGTGGGAAATCAGTTAAAGATTCATTCGTTAGATCTGCTGATACTTCTTACCGGTATCTGTATCCCTAAGACTCTAAGCTGCGAGGTGAGTTGTCAGCCGCCGAACGATATCATCCTAGATGACGATATAGTGGTTAAGTTCATTCATCAATAAAGATGAGCAGCGCCAGACTCACGAAAGCAGTTTTCATTAAACGCTGTGTCTGACGTTCGGTCAGAGCAAGCTGATGAACTGCATCACGACGGCGCATGCGCATTTCAATAACTGACTGAATGACGTTGATCCGGCTGAGTTCTTTATCTGACATGGTCACAAGCATCCTGATGTCTCCATGGCCCGAGGATTGAATACTTTATGCCCGAAAAAGTGACATCACTAAATGACATCAGAATATTGCAGTTATATCATGACTTCGCATAACAAAGATTATGTTAAATAAAGTAAATATACCATTAAATATCAATAATTTATTGCCAGCCACATACCTTTCTTGCCAATGAATCTATTGCGGAAGCTTGAGAAACAGAGTCCGTTCCTGGGTTTGCGATGCCTTAAAACCATGATGAAGATAAAACCCTTTGGCTTTTTCTGTCAGCGCATGAACCATAATTGCACGAACGCCTATATTTTCAGCCACACGATAACAGCGCAATACTGCATCGTGCAGTAAATCAGCCCCCAGCCCTTGTCCACGAAATGAGGCATCGACAGCCAGTCGAGCAAGTATGATTACCGGGATTGGTTCTGGCATATTGCGCCTGAGACTTCCCGTCGCTTCTACATGGTTAACGCTGCCGGTGGCCAGGGAGTAAAAACCGGCAACCTGTTTCGTGCCTGTTTTACATACAACGAATGTTCTGGCAGCACCAAGTGCCTGATTTTTTAACCCTCGCTGTTTAAGCCAGTCATCGAGAACGGCCTCCCCGCTGACGAACTCAGCCAGTTGATGTGAGCTGGATAAAGGTTCCGGTACTGTTACACGTCCCACTGAGGTTTCCTTGCCAGGAGTTTATTGATGGCAGCATCATCCGCAACTGGCGCATCGAGCATATCGATAAACTCAGCGTACTGCTCATCGTTAAAATTGAATACGCGACGATCGAGGATCACATTCTCAGCAGCCTGGCATGCCATTTCAAGGATAAAGTCTGTACGTGATTTATGAAGGATTTCTGCAGCAGCATCGATAAGTGCTCTTTGAGACTCCTTGGCTCTGAGGTTGAGCTGAACATCTGATTTCATGAGTGTGCTCCTTGTATAGCAATTGCTTTACAAGCATATCACAATGATAGCGTATAGCAAACGCTATACACTCGCACCAAGAGGTACCTGTAATCCCTCTGCTCCTACTAAACGTTTTTTCTCTTCCCTATAGTCCCGCGAACCACACGCCGACAGGCAAATGCGCCCCTGGAGATGCGTGCCCTGAGCGTCAAGATCTCGCTTCTTTAGTGCCCGCTCGTCAAAATCCAGAAAATACGCCATCAGAGCTCATCCAGCGTCACACGTACTGGCTTAGGATTGCGAAGACGCTCTTTCACTATCTCCACGAGCTCAGCATCCTCATCGCTCAGGAGTATCTGTTTGAACGGCAAACGTTCATTGTCAGCGATATATTCAAGCATGAGACGAAGCGCCTCAGAGGGAGTTACACCCATTTTTTCAAGCGCAGCGTAAGAACGCGCTTTAAGTTCATCGTCAATACGCAGATTTATGCTACCCATGTCCCTCACCTCTTGTAAATACAAATGTCATTACAAGTATCGCACTACTAAATGCTTAGGACAAGTCACGAAGGAAGTCAGAAAACGAGATATCAGAAAGGTGATCACAGCCAATAACGGACGTTGTTAAGCTCATGCAGTATGGATTCACGAAGAACATACATTATATATTGTCATGATTGAGTGGGGATAAAAGCTCCTGATGGCTCTCTTTTTGCTCGCTGTAACGATCTGCAAGATAACCGGTTTGTCTCTTAAGCAGCACTGTGATTTTAAACAGCTTCTCGGCTACATCGACAGAACTAAATGTTTCTCGACTATTATCTAAGGCAACTTGAGTCCTACACAAAAAAGAGCCGGGTTATACCCGGCTCTTTTTAGCTGATTTCGAAATCTTTTAATTCCCCACCTTCAGCAATAAGATTTGAGATCCGCTTCGGCATTCGCCCCTGACCTGACCAAGTTTTTGACTCTCCAGTTTCGTCAGTATATCGATACTTCGCGGGGCGGGGGGAGCGCGTCCTTTTAGCCTTACCCGGAGAGCCAATAGCAGCTAAAAGTTCGGAGGGGTCGATACCCTCATCAAGCATCATCTGACGAAGTGTTTCCACTTTATCGCGGCGCTGACTTTCATTTGCAAGACGTAATGTCTCTTCTTCTCGCCGTTCTATAAGAATAATTTTAAACTTTTCCAGAACATCTTCCAGTACATCTAATGACATTTCACGAGTCTGAGAACGTAAGGTACGGATATTGTTTAACAGTGTAAGAGCATCTGACATAAAGAGACCTTTTAAAGTTTTTTCGTTGTTCAGCAAATACCAATGTCGACGGTTGCTCATCAACCCGATTTTTCTTACTGAGCATTTTAATCCGAATGGTACATATTGTTATTAACGAGGTTTAGACTACTGATATAAATCTCTTATCGCAAGACAAAACTAAGAAGAATGTGCAAGAACTAAATTCTAACTCCTACGAAATGTCCCTGCATTTTTGAAGGTACTTAAAACTATGATGCCAGGAGCCATCCGGAGAGCCTTTTTATACCCTCATAAATTATTGCTTCAGTCATACCTGATGAGCTTTAAATCAGCAGAGACATTTAGTGAATTAGCGCCGCCACTTAGCAAGGTTTTTCACAAATGGCAAGATGGCACGCAGGGGATAGACACCTGCATTTTTTCAGAGGATAGCGAATTACTCTATCTTTATAGAGGTGTTTCTAAAAAGTGTAATGTAAAAAAAGCCTGCTGTTAGCAGGCCATAAATGTTTTTAACTCATTTTTTGTTCGATTCTGATAAATAACGTAAGCATGCAATTAAACGTGAAGCAGAGAGCATAGCAAAAATGCTATAAATATTTCCTGGCCGCATAAAGTATCTCCTGTGACGTTAACTCCCTGTCAGTAGCCACATAAACAATGCGATGATCGCCAGTTAAGGAAGGAAAATCTGCAGACATAATCCGAAGATGCGTTTCTTCACCGTTTGGATATTCCTGCCTGATAGAGGATATACCTTCCAGAACGGTCATGACTTTACAGGATTCAGCATTAAAGAAAACAAGGACTTTAATCATATTCTATTACCCTGTTCTCTCGTGGGTGTTAACTGGCAGATGTCTTTAAGGTCAAAGCTATTACGTGGTGCTTTCGGAGATAGCCTCGCTAATTACGCACTTCTTATTTAACAAGCAGTTAGTTTGTGCTTTTAAAATTTTTATGCAGTAGTCCTGCACTCCATTACATCGGTCAGCGCACTCATAATTGTGAAAAATATGCTGATCAGATATTAAGAATAAACGACTTTCATCTGATTTAAGTTATGGATCTGTCTACTCAGGAATAATCCCTCATCGTTATCGCAGACCCACAATGATTTATTTATCGCAAAGTGTTACATTTGCAGCAGCAGGCCCTTTGTCTCCGCGGTGAATGGCGAATTCAACTTTCTGACCTTCAAATAAAGTTTTAAAGTTGTCGCCATTAAGTGCAGACAAATGGACAAAGATATCTTTGCTGCCATCAAGAGGAGAGATGAAGCCAAAACCTTTGTCTTCGTTAAACCATTTAACCAGGCCCATAATTCTAGAGGTCATACTGACTCCGTTATACATGATTGTATTGATAGTAAACGTATAAGATTAAACGTATAAGATTAAACGTATGGACTCAAGAGAGGGGATATCAACGATAGCGCCTGGTAATGAGAACTGCCCGGAAAATTTCTAACTTTTATTAGTACATCGAACTGATGGGATTCATTAAGGCACAGGGAATCGATATAAGCAAATTATCTTTTAGCCGTCCAGAGGTCCAGTAAGGAAAATAAAAGTGGCTGAATGCCATTTTCAATGTATAGTATTTAAGTGTTTTCAATAAGGAATTGACTTGTCCCATAAAATGACAGGAATTGTCAAAAGCTTTGATATTCTTAGTGGTAAAGGCCTCATCATCCCATCTGATGGACGAAAAGACGTTCTGCTTCACATTTCAGCCGTTAACTCTCGCGAATCAGAATTACTCATCCCTGGAAGCCGCATAGAGTTTTGCCGGATAAACGGTCTCAGGGGGCCTGTGGCTGCGAACATTTATCTTTCCTGATTTTCAGTGTGTCAAAATAGATAGATTAAAACTTAACCACATGTGGTACGGTGAAGCTCATTCATTGAAAGGTTAATGGTTATGTCTGTTATCAATTACGCAATGAAATTCTTCAGCAGTGCGTCTACTGCCACTGCTGCCTGTCCTGTTTGTGGCTTAAAATCAGTACAACCGTTGTCAAAAATCCGGCTCAACCAGACCATGCTTTGCCCCGGATGTAAGGCTCTGTTTATCTCCCGACGCTAGCTCGACCAAAACCGCAGAACAGAGCTCATGTCCTATACTTATGTTAGATTCCGGCAGCTGTTAAATCCCTGATGCCTGACGCCCATCCTGAGAGAACGTTTCTGAACTGATTTCGCAACTGCTCCTGCGCGCTAACGTCGCATCAGAGCAATGCTATGAAAATGAACCCAAGAGCGTGGTTTAACCGCTCCCGTATTCTGATGAATGCTGCCGAAAACATAACGTTTTCGGCGAACGATCCTGCCGGTGAAAGCTCGCCGCGGTCAGAACTCTTTTCGACCGTCCAGATGGAACGCTACGGCCAGAAGCTGGCGCGGACTCATAAAGTATCACCGGATAAGCATCCTTATTATCTTCTGAAACGGCTTGGCGACAATGAGGCCGTCATTACACAAAACTGCTATGAGCTTAACGCGGGTAAAAAGACCAGTATCATGCCCGCCGGTGAATGGCTGCTGGACAATTATTATCTGATTGAGGAACAAATCCGCACTGTCCGCCAGCATCTGCCGAAAAGCTTTGGCAAAGGTCTTCCGTCGCTGGTATCGCCGCTGAATTGCCCACGAATTTATCATATTGCATCAGAGGCCATTGCTCACGGCGATGGCCGCTGGGATGCCGCCAGCCTGACCAGCTATCTCACTGCCTATCAACAGGTGACGCCGCTGACGCTGGGTGAAGTCTGGGCGTTACCGGGAATGCTGCGCCTGGCGCTGATTGAAAATCTTCGTCGTATCAGTATGGAAGTGATAAAAGCGCAGCAGGACAGAAACCTTGCTGATACGTGGATAACAAGGATTGTCGAATGCGCAGAGAGTGCGCCTGGTGATTTAATCATGGTGGTTGCCGATATGGCGCGCTCCCGACCTCCGTTAACCAGTGCGTTTGTCGCAGAGCTGGTGCGCCGCCTGCAGGGGCATGGCAACGCGCTGTCGTTACCTCTGACCTGGGTTGATCAGTGCCTTCGGGAACAGGGGATCACCACTGACGTTCTCATACATAGTTTCAATCAGCAGCTTGCCGCCAGCCAGCTGTCCGTCAGTAACAGCATCGCGGGCCTGCGTTTATTGAGTGAAACGGACTGGGCTGATTTCGCCGAAACGATAAGCGTTGTCGAACAGGCATTACGCAATGATCCTGCCGGCATCTATCCCCGGATGCACTTCAATACCCGGGATCATTACCGGCACGTAGTTGAGGTTCTGGCCAGAGACAGCGGTCTCAGCGAGCCTGAGGTTGCTGAGAAGGCGCTGGCGTTTTCAGAGGAAAAAGCGCCTGATACACCGGAACATCATGTTGGTTATTATCTTGCGGGCGAAGGTCGACAGGCGCTGGATATTCATCTCCTGGCAGACGCCTCAAGGCTCATACGCTTGCGGCACAGTTTCAACAGAATAACCCTGCTGTCATGGCTTGGAAGCCTGGCGTTGCTGACAACCGCAACGACCGCAGCAATAATGCACGAAACCGCCATGCAGGGCGCAGACTGGCTATTGATCGCGGTGATATTACCTCTGATTATCGCATTAACTCAGTTAATGAGCGATTTGCTCAGTGATGCAACCACCCGTTTTCGCGTTCCTCGACCCTTGCCGGGGATGGATTTTTCAGCCGGTATTCCCGCTGACAGTGCTACCATGTTAGTCATTCCCTGCATGTTGACCAGCCACGAAAGTTTCAGCCAGCTCCTCACCAGTCTTGAAGTCTGCTGGTTGGGGAATGAAAACGAAAATCTCAGGTTCGCGCTGCTCACTGATTTTGCTGATTCTGAAAATGAACCCTCCCCGGAAAGTCACGCGCTGCTCAGACAGGCTATCGCCGATACGCAGGCGCTTAATCGCCGCTACCCCTCCGGCCGACCACGTTTTTATCTGTTACATCGCCAGCCTGAATGGAACCCCTCGGAAGGAGCGTGGATGGGCTATGAACGCAAGCGGGGAAAACTGGCGTTACTGAACAGCTGGTTGCGCCATCCCGGAACGCAATTCGTCAGCGTTGCAGAGATGCCTGCCCACCTTTTACCGGGTCACATAAAATACGTCATTACCTTGGACAGCGATACGGTGCTTCCGCGCGATACGGCACACAAACTCGTCGCGACGATGGCGCATCCGCTGAATACGCCTGAGTATGATCCGGTACGCCAGAGGGTTGTCAAAGGATTCGGTATTTTACAGCCCGGTCTTGCGGAGGAGATACCACGCAACGGTCAGGGGCGTTACGCAGCCCTGCGCAGCAGCGTACCGGGCAATAACCCTTATTCGATGATGTCTTCGGATATTTATCAGGATCTCTTTGGGGAAGGCTCGTTTGTGGGCAAAGGGATTTACGATGTTGATATTTTTATGCAGGCCACTACGAACATCTGCCCGGAAAATCTGGTACTCAGCCACGATCTGCTTGAAGGATGCTATGCACGTTCGGGTCTGCTGAGCGAGGTGTTACTGTACGAACAGTACCCTAATAATTATCTGTCGGATGTTGCACGACGTTCACGCTGGATCCGGGGTGACTGGCAACTGCTTAACTGGCTAAAACCACGCGTCAGAAAAGCCGATGGAACCCGGGTCAGGAATCCGCTGACCGCGCTTTCTTACTGGAAATTACTCGATAATCTACGTCGCAGTCTGGTCGCCCCCTCCTTACTGATATTGCTGTTCTTCGCTCTGCTTTGGGTACCCAATCCGGTTTACTGGCTGGGCATACTGTTGCTGATATGGCTGTTGCCAGCCATCCTCTGCATTAGCCACGACCTTCTGCATAAACCTCTGCGTCGCCGCGTGAAGCCGCATCTGTTACTGGTGGGGGCGGGCGCGCTAAAGCGTCTGTCAGGTATCAGCCTTAATTTTGCGATACTGCCGCACGAAGCCGGATATTCGCTGAAAGCGATCGCCGTGACGCTATGGCGACTGGGGATAAGCAGGCGTCACCTCAGCCAGTGGGTCAGCCACAGCCAGGACAGCAGTCAGGCCAGACCCACTGTTGCACGTTTTTATCAGGCGATGTGGCTGAACGTTGCCGGTGGCGTGGCGCTGACAATACTGACCCGACAATTTGCCCCGCAGCTGCTGGGGATTGCGTTACCGATCGGTTTGGTATGGTGTGTGGCACCGCTGCTGATGAGCTGGCTGAGTCGCCAGCCCGTGCGTAAGGTTTTTTCGCCTAATCAGGAACAAAAACAGCTGTTACGCCAGACAAGCCGTGAAATCTGGGCTTTTTTTGAAACATTTGCCACAGCAAAAGAGAACTGGCTTCCGCCTGATAATTATCAGGAAATACCACAACCGACGGTGGCACACCGAACTTCGCCTACCAATATTGGTCTTTCACTTATGGCTAACCTGACGGCATGGGACTTTGGCTACCTGCCTGGCGGAGAGGTGCTCCGGCGCGTGTCGCTCACGCTCGACACGATGGATAAAATGGAGCACTACCGGGGCCATCTCTACAACTGGTATGACACCCGTACGCTGGTCCCCCTGAGTCCACGCTATATCTCCAGCGTCGACAGCGGCAATATGGCCGGGCATTTATTGACCCTGCGTGCAGGCCTGTCCGCCATGCGTCATCAGCCTGTTTTAAGCAACCAACAGATACTGGCAGGACTGAACGATACGCTGGATATTCTGGAAAAACAGTGGGGTAAGAACCCACCTGACAGCCTGAGACTGCTGCGCAAGCATTGCCTGAACGCGGTGTCGCTCTCTCCGCAGGCGCTTTTCAGCGAACTGAAAAGCATGCGCACCCAGTGCAACCATCTGACCAGCGTATGTCATCAGGGATCTCCTCTTCAGATGCGCTGGGCTGGACATCTGGAGCATCAACTGGTTCAGCTTTGCCATGAGTGGTCTCTGTTGCTTGGCTGGTTGCCTGCATCCTGGAATGAACAGACGCTGCCGACGCTGAGCGAGCTTGCCCGTCCGACATTAACCGGTACAGGAACGCCTCCGGCGTCAGTGGCGGAGCAGGCCCGAATTCGACTCAATATTATCACCGAGCTGGAACAGCGGCTGGATGAGCATACCCGGATGGATTTCGCTTTTCTGTACAGTGAAGCAACCAGTCTGCTCAGCGTCGGTTATAACTGTGACACCAATATGCCTGACAAGAGCCACTACGATCTCCTGCCGTCTGAAATCCGCCTGACCAGTTTTCTTGCCATTGCGACTAATCAGCTGCCTCTTAAAAGCTGGTACGCGCTGGGTCGATTGTTTACCACGATTGATAATGAAACTGCCCTGATGTCATGGAGCGGATCCATGTTTGAATATCTGATGCCGAATCTGGTGATGCCCACTTGGCCCGGCAGCCTGCTCGATGAAATGAGTCAGTCGGCGGTTATGCGCCAGATTCACTGGGGGAAAGAACGCGGGGTACCATGGGGTGTTTCAGAGTCTGGCTATCATGCTTTTGATGTTCAGCATAATTATCAGTATCAGGCATTTGGCGTACCGGGGCTCGGTCTACGCAGGGGACTTGCCGATGACATGGTTGTTGCTCCTTACGCCACGCTGCTGGCGCTGATGGTTTCCCCACAGAGAGCCTGCGAGAACCTGTTCAGGCTGCAAAAAAATGGTGCATGCGGAGAATACGGTTTTTATGAAGCGCTGGACTATACCCCCTCACGTCTTGCAACCGGTCAGCTCTATGCGGTGGTACAGTCCTGGATGGCGCATCACCAGGGTATGGCATTTCAGGCGCTGGCTCATGTGCTGCTTGATGCCCCCATGACTGAACGCTTTATGTCCAGCACGGTATTCCGGTCAGCGAGTCTGCTGTTACAGGAGCGCGTGCCGGATGCGGTCGATCTGTACAGTCCGCGCCGTCATTTTGAATCTCATGAGGGCATGGTCAAACCCGTTCGCTATGCACCCCGTATTTTCTATAGCGTGGATACCCCCGCCCCGGATATTCAACTCCTGTCCAACGGCCATTATCATCTGATGTTGACCGCGGGCGGCGGTGGTTACAGTCGCTGGAATGATATTGCACTAACGCGCTGGCGCAGTGATACCACCCGTGATAACTGGGGAGCATTCTGCTACATCCGCGATACCCAGACGGGAGATGTGTGGAGCAATACCTGGCAACCAACAGGCTACACCAGCGGACAAGACGAGGAAGTGTTGTTCACCGATGCGGGGGCAGAATTCAGACGCAGCTTAGGGGGACTCAGCGTCAAAACTCAGGTGGTGATCTCTCCGGAGGATGATGTTGAATTGCGACGGCTCACACTGATTCATCGTGGTCGCAAGCCTCGCTCTCTGGAGCTGACAACCTATGCTGAAGTGGTACTGGCACCTGATGCCAGCGATCTGGCACACCCGGCATTCAGCAATTTGTTTATTCAGACTGAGCTGGCTCCTGAGCGTGACGCTATTCTTTGCCACCGGCGCCCGCGCTCACCGGATGAACCTGGCCCTTGCCTGTTTCACATGATGGTGGTGCACGGCGATAACCGACATAACGTGTCGTTTGAAACGGACAGGGCAAGGTTTATTGGACGTGGCAGAAACCCTGCGAATGCACAGGCAATAGAGACGGGAGGGATGCTGGGCAACACGTCGGGCTCGGTGCTGGATCCAATACTGGCAATTCGCAACGCCATCATTCTGCAGCCGGGGCAGCCGGTTACGATTGATATCATTTATGGCATCAGCGAGACCCGTCAGCAGAGCCTGGCGTTGCTGGAGAAATATCGCGATTACCCTATCGCCGATCGCGTCTTTGAACTGGCCTGGTCTCACAGTCTGGTGGTATTGCGCCAGATGAACGCCAGTGAAGATGATGCCACGTTGTTCAATAGTCTCGCCAGCGCTGTGCTTTACCCTGTCCAGGAGCTGCGCGCCGAAGGCCAGGCGATCGGCCGCAACCGGCGTGGCCAGTCCGGACTGTGGGGCTGGGCAATTTCAGGGGATCTGCCGATAGTGCTGCTGAGTATAACCAGCGAGGAAAGTATCACCTCAGTGACCACACTGATTCAGGCACACCGTTACTGGAGACAGAAAGGGCTGGATGTTGATTTGGTTATCCTGAATAACAGCCCCGGCGGCTACCAGCAGGGATTACAAAATCAGATTATGGAGTTAATTTATGCAGGGTCTGAAGCCAGTCTGCTGGATAAAAAGGGCGGGCTTTTTGTCCGGAACGGTGAGCATCTCTCCGCTGAGGATAAGTTGCTTTTGATGAGCGTGGCCTGTCTTTATCTTGATGACCGCGCAGGGGGTATTAATGAGCAGCTTAACCAGCGTATTCATACCCTGAAATCGCCGGCAAGGGCATTAATTCCGCGTGCTGTGCGCGAGCGTAATCAACATACGGACTGGAGCCCTGATACCAGTCAGTTATGCCATTTCAATGGGTACGGTGGATTTTCTCAGGATGGGCGGGAGTATCAGATCGTCCTTCGGGAAAATGCGCTTACACCGGCTCCCTGGTCGAACATACTGGCAAATTCTCGTTTTGGCAGTGTGATCTCAGAGGCAGGGCAGGCCTATACCTGGTATGAGAATGCCCATGAATACCGGTTGACGCCGTGGGAGAACGATCCGGTGAGCGATCGCAGCGGCGAGGCATTTTACCTGCGCGATGAAGAGAGCGGGGAGTGCTGGTCGCCGACGGTTTTACCTGTTCGCGGACACGGTGATTACCTGACCCGCCATGGTTTTGGCTACAGCGTTTTTGCACATCGTGAGAGTGGTATAGACAGCGAGTTGACGGTCCTGGTTGCTGAAGAAGATCCGGTTAAACTGGTGCTCCTGACGCTCAGCAACTCTTCGGGACGGACACGTCAACTTTCCGTCACAGGCTATGTAGAGTGGACGCTCGGAGAAACACGAACGCGCTCAGCCCCTCACATTGTGACACATGTGGCCAGAACGCCCGGCGGCTGCGGGGTGCTTGCGAATAACTTTTATGGTGATAATGGTGGCGGCCGAACTGCATTTTTTGCCGTCAGCGGTAATGACTGTTCTCTGACAGGGGATCGCCGGGAGTTTATTGGGCGTAATGGTTCCCTTCACGCCCCTTCGGCCATGAAACTGCAAAAGCTTTCTGGTAAGACGGGGGCCGGTCTGGATCCCTGCGGAGCGGTGCAATCGGCGGTTACATTAATTGACGGGGACCAGAGGACGTTTATTTTTATCCTCGGCGCAGAGGAGAATGATGTTTGTGCTCAGGAGACGCTGGCCCGCTACATGAACGAGGATACGGTCCGCCAGGAGCTGAACCGGATTCATAATCACTGGCACAATGTTCTCGATAAAATCGTAGTTAACACCCCTGACACGTCCGTAAATTTACTGATTAATGGCTGGCTGTTGTATCAGACGGTCGCCTGCCGTCTTATGGCCCGGAGTGGCTACTATCAGTCTGGCGGTGCATTTGGTTTTCGCGATCAGCTGCAGGATACGCTGGCTCTGAGCCACGCTGCTCCGGACCGGATGCGTGAACAGATAATACTCTGTGCATCACGGCAGTTTATCGAGGGGGATGTGCAGCACTGGTGGCACCCGCCACACGGCAACGGTGTGCGTACCCGCTGTTCCGATGACTATCTTTGGCTGCCGCTTGCTGTTTGCCACTATGTTGAAACGACGGGGGATATGGATGCACTGGAAATACGCATTCCTTATCTGGAGGGACGCTCGCTTCAGCCTTGTGAAGAGTCTGTCTATGACACGCCGGTCATCAGCGGCACCGAAGAGACACTCTGGTTACACTGCGTCAAAGCTATCCACTATGGACTTCGCTTCGGGGAGCATGGCCTGCCGCTGATGGGGGCTGGTGACTGGAATGACGGGATGAACCGGGTGGGTATCGAAGGCAAAGGTGAAAGCGTCTGGCTGGGCTTCTTCCTGTACGACATTTTGCAGCGGTTTGCAGCGCTGGCGGAGCGCAGGCTGGATGAAAGCGTCGCCGCGATGTGCCGGTCACAGGCTCTGCGCCTGCAAAGTAATCTCGAAGCCCACGCCTGGGATGGGGAATGGTACCGGCGCGGGTATTTTGACGATGGTACTCTCCTGGGATCGAAAACCTCACAGGACTGCCGGATTGATGCGATTGCGCAGAGCTGGTCTGTATTGTCCGGCGCCGCGAGCCCGGGACGGTGCGCAAAGGCCATGCAAGCGCTCGATAAGCACCTTGTGGATAACGAAGGAGGGCTGATCAAACTGTTAACGCCTCCTTTCGACGGACACGGTCCAAATCCGGGCTACATACAGGGGTACCTGCCCGGCGTGCGGGAAAACGGAGGGCAGTATACGCATGGCGCCATCTGGGCAGTGATGGCCTTTGCCCGAATGGAGAATGCCGAACGAGCCTGGCAACTCTGGTCAATGCTCAGCCCTATAAATCATACCCTGAATGCGGACTCTGTCGGGATTTATAAAGCTGAGCCTTATGTCATGAGTGCTGATGTCTACAGCGTCGCTCCCCATACCGGACGTGCAGGGTGGAGCTGGTATACCGGTTCAGCAGCCTGGGCCTGGCGTTTACTTACCGAGGAATTACTGGGGATAAAACGTTCCGGCACTGACTTTAGTGTTCATGCCAGGTTACCGGATGAGTGGTCGTCTTTTTCTATGGCATATCAATATGGTGAAAGCCATTATCAGATTAGCGTTTCACGCGGCGATGCAGAATATTGCGTGACGCTGGATGGTGTTCTCCTCCCTGATGACAGAATACCGCTGAAGGATGATGGACAAAACCATACGGTTGAGATCATTCAGAACTGACACTGATCCCGGAGGTGCATTAACGTCTGCCGTTAATGCGCTGATTATCCCTGAGAACATCAATCGCAGTCTGCATGGCGATTTTGTCATCCCGCCTTTTTTGTTTGTCCTGCATGACCTGAAGGTATTCCAGCAAGGTGCGGGTATTAATCGGTCGGCCCTGTTTACCCACAGCCAGCACGGCTTCGCCAAGAATAATTTTCACAGGCGGTAATTGTGCCGGATACCAGTCAAGGGTGTCTTCTGATTTCATCTTAAATTTCTCATGGAAGGGTAGTGTATCATAAATAAGACGTTCAATTTTCAATATCTGATATCCTGATTCAGACACAACTTAACATAACTTATGCCAGTTATTTTCATACTAAAGCGTATAATAATTACTCTATTCCTCAGAGAATTATTTATGTCTTATACAAAGGGGCTCAGGTATTTTAAAGAAAGACCGGTTCATGTTGCCTGCCCGGTATGTGCACACAGAGCCGATCAGAAAGCAGGTAAACTAAGAAAAGATGCGGTTCTTGAGTGCCCTGCCTGCGGACTGTTGTTCAGACCTTCAGAATGCTGGTGTATCGGCGGCTAAACGGCTTCTGCCACGTAACGTCAGTGATGTCGGAAAATGACAACGTTCCTCCTGTACTGCAGTTGTCGAGGGTATGATAATGAAATCTAAAAAAACTGTTTTTATTGAAGGACATATCCTGTCGAACAACTGTCACGGGCAGGCCGGTCAACCTTTCTGTATTCACCGGGTCAGGTTTAGTAATGGTAAATATGCGATTATTCGGGTGGCATCCGGGATATGTTTCAAACCAGACGAAATTATTCAACGAAACGATTGTGAGTGGTTTTATAAACTTACCAAAATTCGGCTTCTTTCTTTTGAGTACCTTGATGATGATGAATCAAGAAGACAATTCCTTGAGTATCAATGATAAAACCATGGATTTATAACAAAATAAATTTGCTGGCTTAAAATCACCCCTGGCTCTTTAAATTATCCACCAGTCATTGGAAAATATTTTTTCCTGGACTTAGATGGATTTAAATTATTGAAACAAAATGTATCGCTAAAGACGAATTGCCTCATTGTTTTCCTTTTGCGTTATAACCTTCATTAGCATTAAGGAAATTTATGGCACAGACTTTTACTCATAATTTACTTCATCCTCGTCACTGGCTTACCTGGTCTGGTTTGGGTCTGCTGTGGCTTCTTGTTCAACTTCCTTACCCGGTTTTACATATTCTGGGCTCTGGCCTTGGAAAAATATCCAGACCCTTTCTGAAACGCCGGGAACGGATTGCGATTAAAAATATCGAACTGTGCTTTCCCGAGATGACACCGTTTGCCCGGAGCCAGATGGTCAATAAAAACTTTGTTTCTCTCGGGCTGGGACTGATGGAAACAGGAATGGCCTGGTTCTGGAGCGATGCGAGAGTCAAAAAATGGTTTGATGTCGAAGGGCTTGAAAACCTGACCGGTGCGACAAGAGGAGTAATGGTTGTCGGGATTCATTTTATGTCTCTTGAGTTGTGTGGAAGAGTAATGGGTTTATGCCATCCTATGATGGCAACGTATCGCCCACACAATGATCCATTAATGGAATGGGTACAGACAAAAGGGCGTATGCGTTCAAATAAGGCTATGATTAATCGACGTAATTTATCAGGTTTTGTTCATGCGCTAAAAGCAGGTGAAGCCGTTTGGTTTGCACCAGACCAGGATTATGGGTCTAAAGGAAGCGTTTTTGCACCTTTTTTCTCGGTAAAAAAAGCAGCCACGACGAACGGAACGTATGCTCTGTCAAAACTCGCAGGTGCAGACTTGCTCACACTTAGCATGATTCGACGTAGCGATAAAAAAGGTTATCACATGTATATCAGCAATCCGCTGTCAGGCTATCCAGGGGAGGACAAGGTCGCCGCAGCGGCTTATATGAACAAGATCATCGAGCGTGAAATTCTCCGTGCCCCTGAGCAATACCTGTGGATGCATCGCAGGTTCAAAACGCGTCCTGAAGGCGAAGTCTCTTTATACAAATGAACAATTCAACTTGTCATGAGCCAGAATCTATCTTTCTTGCCACTGCGTATTTGTAAAAATGCGATAAGGAATTTTCGATCGGATTCATGTTAACGATGGCTTGACTGACAGCCAAGGTTAATCAATTGAACCGATTCGGATTTGAAGATCCGTTTTTCGCTCTCAGCGGACCTTTAGCTCAGTTAGATCGTCCGCTCTGTGCCAGGAGCAGACATTGCAAGCATCAGTCGGAGAAAGTCACGTCGAACGAGAAAAAGGGGCCTTTCACCCTCACAATGAACTACGCACTGTACGAAACGTGGACTTAATCCTTTTATATCCATCACCTTATTCAGAAATGAACGCTATTGACGATGGAGGACTTCATCGTTACTAATATTTCCAACACTATAAATTGAGAGGCACAATGTGATTTCTTTCCGACCGATGACAAGAGATGAGTATCCTGCTTATGTCGAATACTTTGTGAATGATTATGCATGTGAAATCGAATCAAATTACGGGTTATCCCTTCATGATTCTCTCGCCAGAGCGAAGCAGGAGATCTCGGAACTGCTTCCCGCGGGAGTTAACACGCTCGGGCAAGTGTTAATGTGTATTGTTGTTCAGTCGGAAAAGGCGAACAATCATGTAGGTTATCTCTGGTACAAACCAGACTCGACTAAGCGCACTGTCTTTATCTACGATTTTCATATTTTCAACTCCAGCCAGGGGTTAGGACTTGGCAAACAATCTCTGTGTGCTTTTGAAGGGTATCTGCAGGAAAAGGGGATTAAAGAGATCAGATTGCGTGTTGCAGGTGATAATGTTCGTGCCCGGCATGTTTATGAAACCAGCGGATTCGGGGTTACAGGTGTCAATATGAGTAAATCGATTAAAGACTGAGACACTGACGCGTGTTAAAACCCATACCAATAGTTGATACCCGATCTGCTATTCGCACATAGCGGACAGTTTCATCCCAAGGCGCTCCCATCAGCCTTCATTCGCTCATATTTGGCTTTCGAAAGCTCCGCTGATGTTTGCCTATCGGCAATACTTGCGCAGCAAACACGCTGCGCATATACAATTTGGGCTTACTTTTTATCAAACACTTAGACTACATTTCGCCGGCCAAATTTTTTGGATAAAAGCCATCATTGCCAAAGCAACATCGAGACATGCTTAATTAAAAGTGCTCACGCCTGCATCCCCTTACCCCGTGCCAAGTTAATCCTGTCAACGCATTCCCTAAACGCTTTGACTTGCTCTGGAGAGAGCTCAGATTCATCAATGTTGGCCAGAAGAGCATTAAGGGAGCGCTCAATATCATTTTTTGCTAACCGTAAACAGATAACCTTAACCCAACGTGGCGAGAACTTGCTGAGGCCGATTGCTCTTGTGATTCGTAATTTCATGCCATACCTCTCAACCACCAGCGTGGAGGTTTTCATACTCGCTTATAACACGCATTGGATAGACCTTCTGTTATTATTTTACCTGCAAGCTGACAATAGGCATTGCGCCTGGGACCAACCAGCTTTCAGCGAACATCAAATTTGGTAGCATCATCGATAAAAACTATCTGTGCGCATTTGGCCCCCCTTCCCTTAAACCAGTCATGAGGCCAGCCTTCAATCTGGATCAGTTCACCGTAGGATGGACGTCGCATGCGGCGCTGATTTATTCGGGCATGTTTACGACGGCGTTCACGCCATATTCCCTCCCCTACCATCCACTTTCTGAGAATTTCTACGAATAAACACAAGCCGTGTATCTCGCGCAATTTCTCACAGGCAAGAGTTGGTCAAGAACCAGCGTAGCGGTCTTTGAGGAGTGATATTACCGTCGTTCTAAATGCGGGCGTAAAAGCGTTATTTGGACGCTTTCCACGTCTGCGAGATATAAGACCACAGGACCTTCATTTCTGTATCGATGCACCAGGAGTTTAACCTGACGGATTGAGACCCCAATACGTACCGCAGCTTGTTCCTAGTTGATGTGACGGCTAACTGGCTCCTGAATAATCTGAAGCCAGTCGAGTTCCTTATGGCTCATAGTAACTGTCTCTTTGATCATGAAATTTCCCCCAGAAATCTCCTGGGGACATTTTAGAATGGTTCAAAGGGAATATTACAGCTTGGCGTTAACACGGTACTTACAATCGTTGTCTCTCGCTCATGATAGCGAGACACTTCTGAGAATCCTCCCTTAAAGCATTTTTTTCCTGGATACTAAGCTTCTTCCAGGTATTGAACATTTTTTCACCGAGCTCAGGAATATAGTGATACTGACGGAGCGCATATTCTGAATTTCCTCCTTCCACAAGTTTCTCCATGTCACGCAAGAACATTTCCTGATCGTTATGATCAATGGTACAGAAGACCGAGCGGTAGTAGCTTTCCTCTTCTGTCGAGTAGTGAGGTTGAAGCCAAAATACGACAGCACCGGCCATAGCAACGATAGGTAGAGCGAAATATAGTTTCTTTAACATTCAGGTATTGTGTTAGTAAAAACAGAGGACAAGTATAACCAGTATGCAATGCTAATGTAACGACAACGACAACGACAACGACAACGACAACGACAACCATAAATCATAACTGATTAGATTTTTTAACCCCCTCCCCCGCAGCAACAGAAATCTTCGTAGGTTGTTAAATACTGGCTTACCCCTTTTGATGAAGCAAAGTTGCGCGCAAAGTATTCATTTTCTGGCAGCAAACATTCTTAACCCATTATCCCCAATCACCGGAGGTACTGATGACCTTTGTTACCAGTCATGTCACCTATGTTTCACTGTTCAGGTGAGTTTGTTAGGATTGGCGACCTGGTAATTATCGGAACAGATGAGAATGACAGAGCTGATAACAATTGACTCGGTGGACAGTACTAATAATGAAGCGAGACGGATTGTCCAGCATACCGGGAACATGAATTTCGCGCTTTCCGCACGCGAGCAGACTGCCGGTAAAGGGCGATACAACCGCAAATGGATTTCGGCACCAGGGAATATCGCGGTCACCATTGTTGTTCCTCTTCCGGATGACAGGACATCACTACCTACGCTTTCTCTCGTCGCAGGGATAGCCATACATGATGCGCTGTCTCTTATTATTCGTGATGCTGACGTGCAGATAAAATGGCCGAACGATATCCTGATAAATGGAGCAAAAGTTAGTGGAACACTGATTGAAGCCGATCCAAGAGCCATTTATGTAGGAATTGGCATTAACATGACTGCCGATAATATGGGTCTGGAAAACATCGCTGCGGGACTGGCTGGCTTCACGGATAAAGATACTACGGATGTCCTCCAAAGCCTGTTGCATCGCTGGGATGACTATTTTTCCCTCTGGAAAACATATGGATTCAGCGTGCTGCGGAGTTCCTATGAAGGGAGAATGAAAGGGCTTAATCAAATGACTGAGATTTCACTGGATGCAGGAAAAACGCAGATAGTTTCCGGTATCTGCAGGGGCACTGATACGGAAGGCCGGATACTGCTTGAAACCCCAGATGGTGTGGTGAAGGCGTGGAATTACGGAGACGTATTGTTCCATAACTGATGCTGTTGAGTAGGCCTTACAATGGCTGACCAGCTCCACAAAACAGGCCTGCAACGCCCGCTTAGCCGTTAAGGTAAACAGACAGTTCAATGAGGTTGAGATCCGGATCGCGAAGATAAACGGACTCAATCTCCCCGCTGGCACCAGTTCTTCTTACAGGCCCTTCTTCAATCTTAACGTCGTGAGCATTGAGGTGGGCAAGCAGTTCTGCGATTGTTCCATGAACAATAAAACATAAATCCAGCGAACCTGGCACCGGCAGATGCGCCTTTGGCTCTATTTCCCGGCCGTATTCATGGATATTGATTTTCTGTTGACCAAATCTCAGTGCTGTCCTGCCCGCTCCGAATCGAACAACTAACATACCGAGTACGTCTGAATAAAAATCGACACAACCCTGCATATCACGTGTTGTGAGAACAAAATGGTCTAAATGAGAAATCATACTGATAAGCCTTTCGTTTGTTCAAAAACCGACGGGATCTTCCAATAAGATACGGCCATTCATCACTGATGGCACGTCTGATTTGAATCTGCCACGGGAAATCCCGATGTTTCTTTTAACACCTTAGCCCACCGCGCTTTCGCGGAATATAGGTTGTGGTCACATCAGTGGGTGAAATGACAAGTGAAATTTGGCAGGAAAAATGATGATCCTGCATCACCTTCTTAAACAGTTTTTGCAGTCTCTTTCTGAGATACCCCGCACCGTCATTTACGGATTCAGATTTTGACATGACCTGGTCTTCATGTCCGGCAAAGACCGCACATGTATGAACAGAAGAGGATGAAAGAGATGTATAACCTCTTGAACGCAAAAACGCCACAATTGTACTATCCAGGACACAGTCCTCTGGGTTAAATTCCATATAAATCAATACGCTGTAATTTATTACTTTCATATAAACGAGATGACCTCATATTTTTCTGTCTGCAGTTAAGGCAGATAGTTAAAATAACATCGTCATAGATAACATCCCACATACATCCTTGTGACAGTAAAACTGGATAGTACAGCTTAGTCAGTTACTGAAGAACCTAAGAAGCATGATGACAGTGTTTCGTTCATACAGCTATGGGTTAATAATGGATTATTTCGTAGCAATAAGAATGTTCAGCGATTCCACAGCAAATCCAACCAGGCGAGCCCTTTATCCTCCCGATAAAGAGATAAAATGGCCATTAATACCGTTAGGCCGATTATGAGCCGAAGAAGCGGATTCATCTGCATGACTTAACCTTGCATTATTTTTTGGTGTTCCAGAGATGATGCCAGGAGCCACCTGTAAGCATCAGGACATAACGTCGCAGCCCGAGATGTTGATTCCCGCGCATACCCAATCAGCATCATATAGATTCCAGTAATTTACATGATTTAAGTGTAGGTAGAAAAAAACTGGAAGTTATAATCACTCGGGTTGACACCGCTGGCATGAACACGCACCAGAACCTGACACAGGCTGTGGTTGTATGGTTCATGTATATTCCTGTTATGTAATTGGGGACGGATAGAAGATAACAGGAACCAGTCATCCAATTAATGGCACAGTATGGATTTGATAATTCCAGGATTCACACCAATCACGTGTGTCGTGTGGATTTAAGAGCAGCGCTGGGACTGATAATGAGCGGTGTATGCAGATCGAGCCTGTTTCATATACAGATCACTAAACCAACAGTGAAACTAACTGTTACAGAGGCCGCCGCTGCGCGACAAGGATCGAACGACCTGGAATCAACAGTTTGTGCGCAGGTAGTTAAGCGCAGGGCCGCTCTTTGAGGATAGGCTGTTGCCACTGGCAGGCGTACGGCAGGGCTGGGCTTCGCGCTCATGCGTGAGCCGCTAATCGCTCCTTATCTGAAGAGCGGCGAGCTTGTAAAAATATTCGATGCGGCAATTGATGATGGCCGGGGTTAAGATCTCTGCGCAGTGAAGGATAGCTATATGCCCGCAAACAGTTGGCTACTCCAGAAGGTTCCCGGTTGATATCCAGCGCTTTCATGGTGAGTCTGCTGTTTGTTGAGAACGACATTACCCTGCACACTGCTTTATCGCGAACAGGTCGAGAACCACGGCGAGATACGCACAGCGTTTGCCTTTCCAGATATATGTTACATCGCCTCACCATATCTGGGCAGCCGTGCTGCGGAGCATTGTGACAAAGCAGCGCTTCGCTTGTTTAACGATGAGTTTTTTCTACAATTTAATGGTGCTTTGCTATGTCAGGTAAAGCCGTCGTTCAGAAATACGCGTGTGCTCAAGGACGAGCCATCCCTGGTTCTTTGTATTAAGCTCTATCTGCCAAAACACCGTGACATCAGGACCAGCCCCACCCGGATCCACCACCGCCATCAGCGCATTACTCTCTTTCTCGCTGATGAACTGTTCGAAAATGAGTGGCGCAGATTGGACATCATTCACCTCGCGCAGTTCTTCGACGGCCTGATTTGATTTGGAAATAGAGATTGATTAGAAGGGTGAGTAACCGTCAATAAGCCTCCTGAACCAGTACCGATGCGCAGCAGGAAATGCCAGTAGTTTCGATACAAACTCTCACCCAGCTGTACGCTGGGGCTGTATTAAGAATAAAAAAAAGCCCGCTTTTGACGGCAGGCTAATGAGTTGACTATTTGTAAGGTAGGTGTGAGTAAGACCTATGCAAAGGAATTAAGCTGTATCGGCTGATTCACTATCGGTTATGAATAACCGTCAGGCATTCAGTTACTTCCCACAACTTAAAGCGTAGCAGCAGTTTGCAAAAACATAAAAAAAGGCCTGCGTTTTACAGCAGGCCCTCAAGGAATTTCAAACTGGTTGTAGTTATTGTCATGGTGCCGGGTGCCTCCCGGTGACTTTACCCCTGGTCAGTAAAGCCGCGTGCATACCTGCAGACAGCAGTTGACTGGAACGCCCCACCGCATAGGGGGATTCACCATTGCCATAATTTACCAGGTAATCAACTGAGGGATCAAACCGAAATACGGCAACTGCTATAGATTAAATTGCAGCCATTTAACTAAAATTTTACATTTTGCCGTTGCGTTTTATACAGCAAAATCCTAAATTCTCCATCCCGTTCTCATCTATTAAAAATCAGTTGAGAATCTTTTGTCGAGGGATGTGATGTCGCCTGTAGAGTCCCTCGTCTTTTTTTCCCTTTTAAAATTGCCCTTCAGTTTACATATCAAAATCGTTGCATACTCTTCCAGCCCGAAAGTTCAGCCTGTCTGTTAGAACGCGTCAACCAGCTGCACGTGGCGAGGCCTTTGGGCAAGTAGCACCGAAACACATCTTGGATTAGGTGATGGCCGAGACCACGATACGGTGGCCGCGCAGCACCGCTGCTTCAGGCGCTTCAGTACCGCTTCAGACTGCTCGCGCATGATGAACGAGCAGATATTGGTGTCGAGTATATAGATCTTGTTCACAGGTTAAATCGTCCTTCGTCGGTGACAACGTCCTCACGCTCCGCAATAAAGTCCGGGTCTGTTTTTTCCATTTGCGCGAACGAGCCCCAGGTCGGCCGGACGGGACGCAGGATGATGCTGTCCCCTGCCCTGACGATCTCCAGCTCGCTCACCCCCTCAAAATCCAGATCGTGGGGGAGACAGATGGCGCGGTTGTTGCCATTTTTAAAAATGGATACGGTTCTCATTTATTTCTCTCCCGAGTTGAAGGATATGCGAAGCATCTCCGGAATGATGGTCGCACACCGGGTATGTGCATATCCTTGGTATTGGCAGATGCACTGCATATGTATAGGGGTTGCGTATGCAGATTGGTGGGATCGTCATGATGTCCTCAATAACGCCGGTGGGCGTGGTGGCCGGCGCGGTGATTGTCGTAAATGGCTTTAACACGATTTCACGGTAAGCCGCGCACAACCTCCTCGGTGATAAGCAGACGGAGGGAATATTCGCTGACGGCTCGATGGAGAGCGCTGAATTTCTGGGCTTCAGCTGGCAGCAGGGGCTGGGCACCTCTTGCCACACATACCGCTGCGCTGGCGACAGAAATTCGTGCCATACCTTATATCAACATGCTGCCTGTTCTGGGTGTTGGCTGGCTGCGTCAGAGTCTGTTTTACATTTTCCCGGCGCTGATTGGCCCTCTGTTTCGCCATGCGATGCTGCGCTTACCGGGGATCGCCCTGGCTTTAGCTTCACTGGGTTTTCTTGGGCTGGGCGCATCACCGCCGGCGCCGGAATGGGGAAGAGTACTTGCGGAAGGAATGCCTTATCTGGAACGCGCCTATTGGGTCGTTCTGGCTCCTGCGGTAGCGCTTGCCGTTTTGTCTGTAATGGGCGTGAGTCTGGCCGGTCTGACAGGTCAAAAAAAATAAAAAAGGTTTCAATACGTTGCTCTCACCATGGCGGCAACGTAGAACAGCTGCGAAGACGTTATTTTGTCGAAAAGGTTGGGCAGCGATTTTTTTGAAATAACTCTGCACACTTTTTCATCGAAAATATGCTGGTACCGAAGAACGGGCAAAGCTAGATTGAGACGTTGAGTTAAACAAGGGGGCAAAAATGAAAGTGTTAAGTATTGTCGGCGCTACGCTGCTGGTCACGTCATTCCATGCAGCAGCATTTGTTTCTGTATCGCCAGTGCCCGCGGGGCAAAATGCGAACGTCAGTTCAGCCGCAAACAAGGGACATGCTATTCCTTCTGAAGCGGCCAATACGGACATAACAAAGATCATTCCGATCGCTGGCTGTCACTGCGCTTTCTGTAACTCATTGCGTGCCGCTAACCTTTAACCCCTTGTTAAGGCCTGGGTTTATCAAGATTCAGGCCCTGAATCTGTTCCTGACGTGCAGCAGGCCAAGAATGTGATGGCCTGCTGCTGCCTTTCACCTGCACGCCACCTTACCGCGTAGTCCTTTATTTCACCCTTTTCGGGCTGACTTACCGCACCAAATGCTTCCCGCACATTCTGCACATTTCATTCACACATCTCCACGCAGCGTACCTTCTGTCATCTGGTCTGCTTTGCACCAGGAAACGCACAGATAGCTGATGGCGAGAAGTAGTAACGTTATTATTGTTATGTTATAACATTACTTAAATAAGCCAATGATGACAGTACCGACTGATGCGTGAAATCCGGCCTATTCAAAAAAAGAAACACCGCACGTTGTCCCTGTGCATTGATTCAGAGCGATCGCTGTAGGAGATGTTAACAATGTCATATAAGAAAGCCGCTGTAATTGAAGATCCCCGTTTACCTGTCACCGTACTGTCGGGTTTCCTGGGGGCCGGGAAAACGACCCTGCTCAATCACATACTCAACAATCGGGAAGGCAGACGTGTCGCCGTTATCGTCAATGATATGTCAGAGGTCAATATTGACGCTGCGCTGGTGAGAGACGGTGGGGCAGAGCTTTCGCGGACGGATGAAAAACTGGTCGAAATGAGCAATGGATGCATCTGCTGCACCCTGCGTGAAGACCTCCTGCTGGAGGTAAACCGGCTGGCGAAGGAGGGCCGTTTTGATCAACTGGTTATTGAGTCGACCGGTATTTCTGAGCCTTTGCCTGTCGCAGAGACCTTTACCTTCGCCGACGATGAAGGCGAAAGCCTCTCTGCCGTTGCGCGTCTTGATACCATGGTCACCGTTGTCGATGCGTACAATTTTCTGAAAGACTATGGTTCAACGGACAGCATTCAGTCCCGGGGAGAATCATTGGGAGAGGAAGATAAGCGCAGCGTTGTCGACTTGCTGATTGATCAAATCGAATTCTGTGATGTGCTGATCCTCAACAAAGTTGACCTAATTAGCGACAGTGCGCAAGAGAAGCTGATGGCTATTTTAGTGTCTCTCAATCCTCAGGCAAAAATAATTGTTTCACAGTTCGGACAGGTTCCTCTGGACGATGTGCTGAATACCGGACTTTTCGATTTTGATAAAGCGGCTCAGTCCCCTGGGTGGTTAAAAGAGCTGCGTGGCGAACACACACCTGAAACCGAGGAATATGGCATTACGAGTTTTGTATTCCGTGCCCGCCGTCCTTTCCATCCCACTCGCTTCTGTCATTTTCTGGAAAATGAACTTGGCGGTGTAGTGAGATCGAAAGGTTATTTCTGGCTAGCGAGTCGCCCGGAGTTCGCCGGTAGCTGGTCACAGGCGGGAGGAGTAGCAAGACAGGGACTCGGCGGAATGTGGTGGGCAAGCGTGCCCAGAGATCGCTGGCCGGAAGATGAACAGTCGCTGAAGTTTATCGAGGCAAACTGGGTCGATGGCATTGGCGATGCCCGCCAGGAGCTGGTGTTTATCGGGATAGAGATGAATGAAGCTGAACTGCGCGCAAAACTGGGTGCAGCGCTGTTAACCGACAAAGAGATGGCAGAAGGCCCACATCTCTGGTCTCAATACCCTGATCCTATTGAATCCTGGTTTGAAGGTTAAGATGAAGTAACCCTGTAGAAGGGCGATGTGAAGAAATAATCGCAAAAGCGTTGAAATCACAGCTCCACTTTTAAGACTGTGACTATAAAGATATATGTCTAGGCAAGAATGCACTCAGCACACTAAATGGTCAAGTTTCATGGGAAGTGGAGCCTCAGGCTTTTATGCGGGAAAATAATGTACCTTAAATCAGCCTGATCTGGACTTGCTATATCCTATTTGGGGTCTCTTTTTAACCATAACCATCAAAAACACGACGATAAAGACAGCGGTAAATACAACTATCGCTGGGGGACGCTGTCGATAAAAAAGGACAGCCATACCCCGGCCAGTAAAACGATGTCGGAGATAACAACGACCGCAAGCTGCGCAACGTGAAACCGACGTGTGATCAGAATGACAATATAGGAGCACTTCCACGCCCCAAAGGGCGTGACATTAAAATCAGTCTTGCTCTTCTTCTTTTCCGTAGTACAGCTTACCGAGTTTAATAAGAGGACGTCCCTGGGATTTGCGGTGCAGATTGCTGTCCCGCAGCGAATAAACGCAACCGCAGTACTCCTGCTGATAGAACTGCTCACGCTTGCTGATTTCAATCATGCGTGAGGAACCGCCCTGTTTGCGCCAGTTATAGTCCCAGTAAACCATACCCGGATAGTGGGCGGCGGCTCGCTGACCGCAGTCGTTGATCTGCTGCATATTTTTCCAGCGAGAGATGCCCAGTGAGCTGCTGATCACGTTGAAGCCATTTTCAGCGGCGTAAAGCGCAGTCCGCTCAAAGCGCATATCAAAACACATGGTGCAGCGGATACCGCGTTCAGGCTCCCACTCCATACCTTTTGCACGCTCAAACCAGTTGTCTGTATCGTAATCTGCATCAACAAACGGGACGCCATGCTTCTCTGCGAAACGGATATTTTCCTCCTTACGGATGAGATACTCTTTCTGCGGATGAATGTTCGGGTTGTAGAAGTAAATGGTGTAATCAATGCCCGATGCCTGGATGGCTTCCATTACCTCTCCAGAACAAGGGGCGCAGCATGAGTGCAAGAGCAATTTATCTGCACCTACAGGGAGTTGCAATTTTGGTCGTTCAAAGTCAGTCATATGCATTGGCCAATCATTCAGCAAAAATATATTTCGGGAATTGTAGCACTTAAAACACGGAAGGTGGCCGTTACTCACCTTTGTCTACAGGAGCTGCATCGGGGTCATCAACCAATAACTATCTATTATTGTTCCTGAAACCATCAGATCTTAATGCTATTTGATCTCCCTCAACTGATAAATATGATGAATTTATAAAATCATCATACTCATTAGTTGAATCTATACTCCATAAGGTTGCCATTTTGGCCAGACTAAGCCGCTCGTTTGTGGTGCTGTGTAC
Organism: Enterobacter sp. D2; assembly: GCF_034427575.1. Classification (NCBI taxonomy): domain Bacteria; kingdom Pseudomonadati; phylum Pseudomonadota; class Gammaproteobacteria; order Enterobacterales; family Enterobacteriaceae; genus Enterobacter; species Enterobacter sp. D2. The sequence goes on along the minus strand of NZ_JAXQPP010000008.1, from coordinate 26,543 downwards.
TTTCGCCTCTTTTTTTGCAAATGCACACCCCGTCACTGAAATAACCACCGCATGGCCGGTAAACGTGGGACCGCTTAACCCCCATCTGTACACACCAAACCAGATGTTTGCCCAGAGTATGGTTTATGAACCGCTGGTGAAATACCAGGCGGACGGCTCGGTTAAGCCCTGGCTGGCAAAAAGTTGGACTCACTCGGCGGACGGTAAAACCTGGACCTTCACCCTGCGCAACGATGTGACCTTTTCTAACGGTGAAAAATTTGACGCCAATGCCGCAGCCGAGAACTTCCGCGCCGTGCTCGATAATCGCCAGCGTCACGCCTGGCTGGAGCTGGTGAATCAGATCGCTGACGTTACCGCGCTCGACAATAACCGGCTGCAAATCACTCTGAAAAACGCCTATTACCCTTTCCTGCAGGAGCTGGCGCTACCGCGGCCGTTCCGCTTTATCGCGCCGTCGCAATTTAAAGACAATGAGACCATGCACGGTATTAAAGCGCCAATTGGCACCGGGCCATGGCTGCTGAAAGCGTCGAAACTTAATCAGTACGATGTACTGGTGCGAAACGAGCGCTACTGGGGTGAAAAGCCGCAGCTTCAAAAGATTACCGTTAGCGTCATCCCGGATCCGACCACCCGCGCCGTCGCCTTTGAAACGGGTGACATTGACCTGCTGTATGGCAATGAAGGGCTGCTTCCGCTCGACACCTTCGCGCGTTTCAGCCAGAACCCGGCCTACCGTACCCAGCTTTCCCAACCCATAGAAACGGTGATGCTGGCGCTTAATTCTGCAAAGGCACCGACCAACGAGCTACTGGTGCGTGAAGCGCTGAACTATGCGGTCAATAAAAAATCACTGATCGACAACGCCCTGTACGGCACGCAACAGGTTGCCGATACGCTGTTCGCACCCACCGTTCCCTACGCCAGTATTGGCCTGAAACCGCGCCAGTACGATCCTCAGCAGGCGAAGGCATTGCTGGATAAGGCCGGCTGGACATTACCTGCCGGCAAAACGATTCGGGAGAAAAATGGTCAGCCGTTGCGCATTGAGCTGTCGTTTATTGGTACCGATGCGCTGAACAAATCAATGGCGGAAATCATCCAGGCGGATATGCGCCAGACAGGCGTGGACGTCGTGCTCATCGGCGAGGAAGAAAGCAGCATTTTCGCCCGCCAGCGTGACGGGCGCTTTGGCATGATTTTCAACCGTACCTGGGGGGCACCGTACGATCCCCATGCCTTTATGAGTTCGATGCGCGTGCCGTCGCACGCCGATTTTCAGGCGCAACAGGGACTTACCGATAAGAAGTTGATCGATAAAGAGATTGGCGAGGTACTGGAAACCACTGACGAAACGCAGCGTCAGGCACTGTACCGCGACATTCTGACGCGTCTGCATAACGATGCGGTTTATCTGCCCATCAGCTATGTCTCTACGATGGTGGTGGCCAGACCGGAACTGGGCATCATTCCTTACGCGCCGATTGCCTCTGACATTCCGTTCGAACAGATCACCCCGGTGAAACCCTGATGATGCGTTACGCGTTGCGGCGCATTGCGCTGCTGATCCCGATGATTTTCGCCGCCTCGGTCATTATATTTCTGATGTTACGCATGGGAACCGGCGACCCGGCGCTCGACTATTTGCGCTTGTCTGACCTCCCCCCCACGCCGGAGATGGTCGCCTCCACCCGCGTAATGCTGGGGCTGGATCAACCGCTTGTTGTGCAGTACGGCAGCTGGCTGTGGAAGGCTTTGCATCTGGATTTTGGCATCTCATTTGCCACCCAGCGCCCGGTGCTGGATGACATACTTAACTTTTTACCCGCCACGCTACAGCTGGCAGGGGCTGCGCTGGTACTGATCCTGCTCACCTCTGTCCCGCTCGGCATCCAGGCGGCACGTCACCGCGATCGCCTGCCGGATTTTATCGTGCGCATTATCGCTTTCCTCGGCGTATCGATGCCTAACTTCTGGCTCGCGTTCCTGCTGGTGATGTTTTTCTCGGTTTATCTGCAATGGCTGCCTGCGATGGGTTATGGCGGCTGGCAACACATTCTCCTGCCTGCGGTATCGATCGCCTTTATGTCGCTGGCGATTAACGCCCGTCTGCTGCGCGCAAGCATGCTGGACGTTGCCGGACAGCGCCATGTGACCTGGGCGCGGCTTCGTGGCCTGAACGAGAAGCAAACCGAACGTCGTCATATTTTACGTAACGCCCTGCTGCCCATGATCACCGCCGTGGGGATGCATATCGGCGAACTGATTGGCGGCACGATGATTATCGAGAACATCTTTGCCTGGCCGGGCGTGGGGCGATATGCCGTCTCGGCGATATTTAACCGCGACTACCCGGTGATTCAGTGCTTTACCCTGATGATGGTTATCGTTTTTGTGGTCTGTAACCTGATTGTGGACCTGTTAAGCGCCGCGCTGGATCCGCGCATCCGTCGTCATGAAGGAGCGCATCAGTGAAATTTTTCCTCTCTTCACGCTGGTCTGTACGTATCGCTTTGATCATTATCGTCCTGCTGGCGGTGATTGCGCTCACCAGCCAGTGGTGGCTCCCTTATGATCCGCAGGCTATTGATTTACCGTCACGCCTGCTCGCGCCCGACAGCCAGCACTGGCTGGGTACTGACCATCTGGGGCGCGATATCTTTTCACGTCTGCTGGCGGCAACCCGCGTCTCGCTCGGTTCGGTCCTGCTCTGCCTGCTGCTGGTACTCACTCTGGGGCTCATCGCAGGCGGCAGCGCGGGTCTTATCGGCGGCCGGGTCGATCAGGCCATCATGCGTGTGGCAGACATGTTTATGACCTTCCCGACCTCGATCCTCTCTTTCTTTATGGTCGGCGTTCTGGGAACCGGACTCACCAATGTGATTATCGCTATCGCTCTCTCACACTGGGCGTGGTATGCGCGCATGGTCAGGAGCCTGGTGATGTCGCTGCACCAGCGTGAGTTCATACTTGCCTCGCGGCTTTCCGGGGCGGGGCATGTCCGGGTGTTTATTGACCATCTGGCCGGTGCGGCGATCCCGTCGCTGCTGGTACTGGCGACGCTGGATATCGGTCACATGATGCTCCACGTCGCCGGAATGTCGTTCCTCGGCCTCGGCGTGACGGCGCCCACTGCTGAATGGGGGGTAATGATTAACGACGCGCGCCAGTATATCTGGACTCAGCCGATGCAGATGTTCTGGCCGGGACTGGCACTGTTTATTACCGTGATGGCCTTTAATATGGTGGGGGATGCGCTGCGCGATCGCCTGGATCCTCATCTGGTTACGGAGCATGCCCACTGATGCCACAACAGATTGAACTGCAAAACATAACCTTACAGGCCGGGGGGCCGCTGGTTAATGGCGTTTCTTTAGCGCTTAAACGTGGATGCGTGCTGGCGCTGGTTGGCAGCAGCGGAAGCGGTAAATCACTGACCTGTGCTGCGGCCCTTGGCGTTCTGCCCCCAGGTGTACGACAAACCGCAGGGATGATTCTGGCCGATGGTCAGCCGGTCACCCCCGGTAAACTGCGTGGCATCAAGGTTGCCACCATCATGCAGAACCCGCGCAGTGCCTTTAACCCGCTGCATACCATGGCGACCCATGCACGAGAAACCTGCCGGGCATTGGGCAAACCTGCTAACGATGCAACGCTCATCAACGCGCTTGAGGCCGTGGGACTGGAGTATGCAGAACGCGTTCTGAAGCTTTACCCGTTTGAGATGAGCGGCGGCATGCTGCAACGGATGATGATTGCCATGGCGCTGCTGTGCGATGCGCCTTTTATCGTTGCCGATGAGCCCACTACGGATCTGGACGCGGTGGCCCAGGCGTGCATTCTTGACCTGCTGGCAGGCATCATGCAAAACCGTGCCCCGGGCATGCTGCTGGTGACGCACGATATGGGCGTGGTCGCCCGGTTGGCAGATGAAGTGGCGGTGATGGATAACGGCAGCATCGTGGAACAGGGCGATGTCGACACGTTGTTCAGATCGCCACAGCACACCGTTACCCGTAGTCTGGTCGCTGCCCATCTCGCCCTGTACGGTATGGAGCTGACATCATGACATTACTCAGCGTATCCGCGCTTTCACATCATTACGCCCACTCAGGGCTTCGCGGCAGACATCCGCATCAGGCGGTACTGAAAGCCGTTTCTCTGGAGCTGAAAAGTGGCGAAACCGTTGCCCTGCTGGGACGCAGCGGCTGCGGGAAAAGTACCCTGGCACGCCTGCTTGTGGGTCTCGAATCCCCAACGGAGGGAAGCGTCCATTGGCGGGGTGAGCCGCTCTCGCAACTCAACGGTGCAAAACAGAAGACGTTTCGCCGGGAAATTCAGATGGTGTTTCAGGATTCGGTCAGCGCGTTAAATCCACGTAAAACCGTGCGTGACATTTTACGGGAGCCCATGCGCCATTTACTGTCGCTGACCAGAGCAGAACAACTGATGCGGGCCAGCGAAATTCTCCACGCAGTGGATCTCGATGACGGCGTGCTCGACAAGCGGCCACAGCAGCTGAGCGGCGGGCAACTTCAGCGCGTCTGTCTGGCGCGCGCGTTGGTCGTGGAGCCGAAGCTCCTGATTCTGGATGAAGCGGTGTCGAACCTCGATCTGGTCCTTCAGGCAAGCGTCATCCGTCTGCTTAAAAAACTGCAGCAGCAGTCTGGCACCGCATGCCTGTTTATCACCCACGATTTACGCCTGGTCGAGCGCTTTTGCCATCGGGTTATGGTGATGGAAGAAGGACAAATCGTGGAGACGCAACGCGTGGGCGAGACATTAACCTTTTCGTCAGACGCCGGTCGTGTATTACAAAACGCGGTACTTCCCGCATTTCCCGGGCGCCGTCGCGCCATAGCGTAAGGTCAAATCAGATGCAACGTGTCACCATCACCCTCGATGACGATTTACTGGAAACGCTGGACAGCCTGAGCCAGCGCCGTGGCTACAACAACCGCTCCGAAGCCATCCGCGATATTCTACGCGACGCCCTGGCGCAGGAGACAACGCAGGAACACGGCGTTCAGGGTTTTGCGGTGCTGACTTATGTCTATGAGCATGAGAAACGCGATCTGGCCAGCCGGATTGTTTCCACCCAGCACCATCATCACGATTTGTCCGTTTCCACGCTGCACGTACACATTAACCATGACGACTGCCTGGAAATCACCGTACTGAAGGGGGATATAGGCGATATTCAGCACTTTGCCGATGATGTCATCTCCCAACGCGGTGTGCGCCGCGGCCATTTGCAGTGCTTACCTGATATAAAATGACTTTAAGATTTTGCAGAAATGATCCTATGGATGAACTCACAGCACAGAGCGGCCATCTTAACTTTGCTCTACCCCGGACATCTGAATTTAGTTTTGGCAATCTATGTAGAAGCAAAGTTGTAATATCCGTTCTGGGCTAAGTTAAGATGGCCGCCACGTAGACTCTGACCTGCCCCCAGGATTAGATACAACCTTCAGTTAGTAATGTCGGTTGGTTTTTCTTCATATTTCCCGTTTCGCCAGCCCGCCGCAAATTCAGCCGGAGTCTGGTAGTTCATCGATGAATGTGGACGACACTCGTTATAATCCTACCGCCAGTCATTAATCGTTTTCCTGTGAGCAGTTCCCCGTTTATCAATATAGTCTGAAATTAGCAACTTCCGCTTATGGCACGGAGCGGACATTTATTACCTTTAAGTACCGCCTGTCTGTTTAACCCAGTCTTCCAGCATCAGACCCGGTACCCGTTCGAATTCCCGCACATTGTTCGTCACCAGTACGGCGCCGGCAGCGATGGCGTGCCCGGCAATGGCCGTGTCGTTCGGGCCGATCGGCGTCCCAGCGAGGCGCAGCGCCACCTTTACATCCGTGGTCGCATCCACCGCGGCGCGGTCCCAGGGCAGGATGGCATCGAGGCGGGCGCAGAACGCGTCGACCAGCCCGATGTGCCGCGGGGAGGCCTTCGGCCCTGTGGCGCCGAAGCGCATCTCGGAGTAGGTGATGGCCGAAACCACGATGCGCTGGTTGCGCAGCACTGCCTGCTCCAGGCGCTTCAGGACGGCTTCCGGCTGCTCGCGCATGATGAAAGAGCAGATGTTAGTGTCCAGCATATAGGTTTTGTTCACAGGTCAAATCGTCCTTCGTCGGTGACAACGTCCTCACGCTCCGCCATAAAGTCCGGATCGGCCTTTTCGAGCTGCGCGAACGAGCCCCAGGTCGGACGGACGGGGCGCAGGATGATGCTGTCCCCTTCCCGGACGATCTCCAGCTCGCTCACCCCCTCAAAATCCAGATCGCGGGGGAGACGGATGGCGCGGTTGTTGCCGTTTTTAAAAATGGATACGGTTCTCATAGTGTCCTCTCCCGAGTCTAGATAAATATGTTGCACATATGCTAAATGTGTTCATTGCACCGGGTGTGTACATATGGCCAGTATAGGCAGATGTTCAGCATATGTATAGTTGCAGCATATGCAGATGGTAAGTAAATGCCTATGCCATACCTATGCAGATGCCAAGCATATGGATATGTCAAGCCTATACACAGTTCTCTGTTTTTCCACTGAGATCCGAAAAAAGGTTGTTCCGGATCTCAGTAAAATCGTATGAATTTTAAGTTGTCTCCACTCCTTCCCTTTTTCAAAATGTTATCTATAACTGGCAGAGGAACTTCACTGATGCGGAGGCTACATTGGGCGTAAAAATTACAGGTATAGATAAATTGCAGAAACAATTGAAAGAAGTTGAGGAAGCGGCTGAAACCCTTAATGGTAGTTATCCGGTAAATTTTGATGCAAACGATCCTGTCAGCATTGAAACTGCGATTCAGGAAGCGTACAGCATGTTGGATGAGCGAGCCTCACGGTATGCCGATAATCCGATGATTAGTCCCATGATCGAGGCCATGAAAGAGGATTTGCGTCAGCAAATTCTGGATAGTGCCGAACAGCAAAGACAGGAGAACGGGCAGGATGGCAATTGACATTTTTCAGTCACTCAAAAATTGTGTGTATGATTTGCAGCGTGCTGATGCACAGAACTATCAGCAACCACTGAAACAACTGGCCCGGCTGCTGAACGACGCTAATCTACAGGCTGTTAACGAACGCCTGACATGTGATGTCGATCTTGACGCCTTTCTGGCGAAAAGTCATGAAACCGAATCCAGTATGGCTGGCTCCGCCGTCCTGCAGTGGCCTGAAGAACCGCGTGAAATTTTAGGCCTGAAGCTTTTATTAATCAGGAAAATGTCCGTTAACGATAATTTCGCATTCAATTTTTGCCATACGTTTTTCTATGACCGAAAAATTATTGAATCTGTCCGTAAGTTCACCTCCTCGCTACTGGTAACTTTTGTTCGTGACTACCAGCTGTATGTTGAGAATGAATCCGAGCCTGATCCGGTAGTAATACGTCAGGTCTCGCGCAAAATTTTTATTGTTCACGGCCATGATAATGATGCCCTTCAGTCTGTTGCCCGCTTTATATCCCGGATAGGGCTGGAGGAAATCATTCTCTCTGAACGTCCTGATGGCTCAAGGACGGTAATCGAGAAATTTGAAGCGGAGTCAGGGGATGTCAGCTTTGCCATCGTGCTGATGACGCCCGACGATAGCGGCAGTGCCCTGGCATCTGAAAACACACGTCTGCGTGCACGCCAGAACGTCCTGTATGAGCTCGGATATTTCGCTGGGAAGCTTGGACGCGGGAAGGTACTTGTACTGAGGAAGGGAGATATCGAAATCCCTTCAGATCTTGCCGGGGTTCTCTATACCGAGCTTGACGGGCATGGTGGATGGAAACGCAAGCTGCTGAGTGAGCTGTCATATGCCGGTGTTCCTTTTGACAAGGAAAAAGCGTTAAGCGCCTGATCCACTTTATTTTGTAAGAAAAAGGCCGCTAAGCGGCCTTCATTTTGGGTCAGTCGTCATTTTCCAGCGCAGTTTTGAGCGCTTCCAGCTCTGGCGTCAGTTCGTTGCCGGAAAGCATCCCCTTCAGCTTTTCTTCGACTGCAGACCAGTCATCAAAGAACGGGCTGACCTGGTCACGTGCAATCCGGCGATATGCCCCTTTGTCAGAACTAAAGACACTGGTCTGTAAACGTATCAACAGGTCAACAAGACCTTCATCGGTGGAAGCCATTTCTCTGACCCATTGCTTCACCGTTTCAACTGAGCTCATGTCCCTCCATGCGTAGAGATATCCGAGAATAGACTTGCGCATGAGCAGTTGTTGCTGAAGTTCTGGCTGATTCATACGTTCAGCAAACCTGTCACGCAACCGTTCTGTAATATCACGACTAAATAAAGTTTCAGAGGCAGAAGGCACCGCATTTTGTGCAAGACCGTGTTCCCAGATAAGTCCCCGCATAAAATCGGCTATCCAGAATGGCGAAGCGCCCGTAACGATCAGCATTTCCATCCGCATGATTGTTCTGGCCTCGTCAATAGCCTGCATATGCTTCAGCAGATTCCGTACAACCTGATTAATGCCGGTTTCACGCAGGGAAAACCATGGGTTACGGAGCCGGAAGCGAGTGCTTACCTCATCGGTGTGATCGAAGAAAAACCGAACCAGCCCTGCGCATTCTTCGAAATTGCGTTCTTTTATCAGGCCCGGCGTCAGTCTGCTCAGTATATGTTCGAACCAGGTTCCGGACAGACTACCCACGCTGTTGATTTTTGAGAGGAGCAATTCAGAGAGCTGCTGCTGTTTTTCCGGTACGCCAGCCAGCTCAAAAAGCTGGCTAAAAAATTCAGGGGGCAGAACATTCTGAGGTGAGGAGAAGGAAAAATAATAACGCCAGTGCGTCAGGCTGCTGAGTCGTTTATCTGTCGTCTGGATGTGACGAAAATCTTCACTGACCGGCTCGAACAGATTCAGATGTTCATCATCATGTCCGCTGATACCAGGGAGCCATTCGGCGAGACTGAGATATGAGTCAGCATTCGAAGCCCTCAACATCTTCATACACCTGATAAGCCCCTTCCGGAAGTCAGCCTTTTCTCCGTCAGAAAGCATGCCCTGGCCGGTTTCAATCACGGACCGTTCTGTCAGGTAATGCTCTGCCCAGTCATACAGGGCCGGGTTTTTCACCCGTATAAGCTGGAGCAGGCACAAATCAGGGAAATAAACAAAATCCCGCATCCCCGGATACAGAAAAATCAGGGAATTAATGGCCTGATGAATCTCGCGTGGCGTCGAAAGTGCGGCACCATATGTATCAGTCACCGCGGCGAGATCCCTTGCCATTCCGGAATCTTGCGGCTGATTATTAATTTGCTGATACAGCTCCTCAGCCCGCTGACGAAATTCATTGCGTAGGTCAAAGGCTTCAGGTCGGGGTAGTTTAAAACTGAGCTGAATGATTTTCTGCAGGTAACGGCTGCCGTCTTTGATATTCAGCGCATGCTCGACGGCATGAGTGATAATCTGCCTGTCATAACAAAGAATATGGGTAAAGCGAGGCAGATCGGCCACTGCACGGACCAGCCTGAACACTTCCGCCACCTGGGATGGCTCCAGTCGGTCCAGATCATCCATGACAATAATGAACTTCAGATCCAGACTGACCAGTTGCCCTGCAATTTCAGCCCGAAGCTTTGTCGTTGTTTTCTGATCAACAGCCAGACGGCTGTCTGAAAATACCTTTATCCCTCCGGCTATCCAGTTGATAATGCTGGAAAACTGCCCGATATACTGAACCAGCGGAAGGACGCGCGATGAAGTATCCTGAGCATACTCAATCACTTTCTGCGCTTCCGGTGACAACAGATATTTACGCCAGAGCTTTTTGAAGCCCTTCGGAGGATGGCGTTTTTCCATTTCCTGCTGGATAACCGTGGCAACAGGAAGAAAGAGCGCTTCAACCGCACTGCCGCCACTCAGCCAGGGGGAAATATGCAGCACATGCGTGTACCCGTCTTTGTTCTGGGTAAATTTTTTCAGGATCAGGTTCAGGAGGCTTGTTTTACCCGATCCCCATGCTCCTTCTATTCCGACAACATTTGAAGCCTCCTGTGGAAGGGAAAGGATGGACCGGGATATATTTTCTGCGATGTTACTGAAACCGTAACGATCCTCAGATACATCCTCAACTGCCGCATCAAGCCCTTTCTGGTTCCACAGTTGTCTCAGTACTTTCATATTACAGATCCCCGTACAGACAGCGCAGCCCGGTCAGGGCCTCCGCCAGCATGCCTTCAGCGCATCGCGTAGTGAGCTCCCGGACCAGCGTCTCAAAGGCCTCCGCCGGCATAAAAATCCGCAGGCCGTCTATCCCGAAAAATCCCTCTTTTGATACGTGGCCGGGCGGAGAAAACATCACGCGCTCCCCCTGGTGACCATGCGCAAGGGCTTCAGGATACCGGGTATATAGGGTGAACAGGCCCAGCAGTTCGGAGAAGGTCTCCCAGCCGTACGGCACCACAAAGTCCTGGCCGGTGATCAGCAGGTGCAGACGGGGCGTGGTGTACCAGGCACCAGGGCGTTCTCCGGGATGCTGGCCGTCAATGCGGATCTCAATGCGCAGCGTGCCGGCCTCAATGGTTTGCGTGACGGCCGTAATAACCGGCCGCAGTTCCTGCGCCAGATCTCTGGCCTTTTCCACGCTCCAGTCCAGTCCGCGCAGCATCAGCGGGAAAACGGCTTTCAGACGCGATAAGGTGAAAATCCCAGCGAGCGCACTGTCGGGAATATCTGCGAGATTAAAGCAGTCGCTCTCCAGCGGACGCAGAAGGTGTTCGGCATACACCTGATCCACGACCGGGCGCAGCGCTGCCCGGAAGGCGTCAAACTCTTCCATCCAGTTTTCCCCGACCAGGCGGAAGATCCCCTTCAGGTAGTGACCGTCCACCGGACGGTCATGTTCCAGCTGCCAGGCCAGCAGGTCGCGGGTGATATCGAGCAGTGTATCCAGAGCCGGGAGCGTGGCCACTCTGTTCCGGCCGCCAATAAAGGCCTCCCGGGCACAGGCCAGGATGAAGCGCAGCTCATCCCGGGAGACCGGAGCGGTGCCGAAGGTCTGGCCGAGAATGATATGCCGGTACAGCTGCCGGACGGTGGCTTCCGGATCGGCGACCAGCTGAAAATACCCGTCGCCGGGCGCGACCGTTTTCAGGCCGTCATCGAGGAAGCGTTCGGCCAGAGCGTTGACCGAAGTATTTTCGCGACCGGCGCGCACTTTCAGCGCCTCGATCAGCTTTTTGTGAAAACGCAGGTTAAGCTGGCTGAGCATCATCGTTTCTTCCATCTTTGTTTTATCATTCATGCTAACCTAGCATTTATAAAAATAGCTATAATTTAATCTGTTTTAATTCTGTAATTTGTGATGCGATATGAATTACTGAAAGTGATGAGTGCGGCGCTACAGTAATGCCTGTCCCCTCTCATTTCTCCGTAGATCCGAAAACCTACAGTACCGGATCTTACCGAACCACCCCGGTGCGCTGTATCCACAAAACACAATATGTGCCACTCATTCAGATGATATTAATTCTATATGTTGTGTTCCTCCCCTCCCCCACTCCCTACCTCTAAACACCACAAAGCTACCCTTTGCTTATTCCGTTAGCGTGCTACACTTCCGGAAACTATGAGATAGCAGAAAAGTCGGATCACCAAGAACCGCGCTTCCGGTAATTTAATGATGTGGCAATATCCTGGCTTGCTATCACACAGGTAATGATTGCTACTGGGTAATTTAACAACGATCATCATCATGGATGTCACAAAAAAATAACCAAGAGTGACTGTTACACATGAACACATCTTTCCATGAAAGCGAGCGCGTCCCGGTTTCACTTGAAACTGTCTGGCGTGCGTTGACCGCACTGGGCCATCAACGGCTTTGGCTCCGCCCTCCGGATGAGCGGAGCGTGAACACCTGGCTAATTGTTACCTGGGACGGCCTGACGGTGGCCGAACGTATCCGGGCCACCGGCTCCTGGTGGCTGACCGGGGATGCAAATGCCATATACACCAATCCGGAACGGATCGTCCCTGACGGGCTGGAAGAGCTCACCTGGCTCTCTGTGCAGCGGCGAATGAAGGACGGATTCTGAGAACGTCATGAGATAAGTGGTTGCGGGATTTATTAATAATAAAAAACATGGCTGGCTGGTTTATCTCGATGAAGTGAAGAGCTGAATTATGGATTAAACCTGTATGAAGCTCGGAGAAGGAAGAAAAAAACTACTTGAATCCAACTGATTGTAGCGTTTATGATTTTTTGGCCGTAGCAAAATCTACGGACGGGCGTGGAAACCCGGAATAAGCAAGAGGCGACACAGACGCCAAGCGTCTTTTTTTGTGTCTTCCACTACGCACAGCCATATCGATAATCACCGTATAAAATCTATGGTGGCGCTGGTGGGGCCGACTTCGGTCGGGCCGGTTCCCTTTTGCGCCGGTTTTTCCACCCCCATCAGCGTCACCGCCCTATTGAGCGTGGAAACTCAGGTGGTGACTCCTTTAAAGCAAAAGAAAGGATGCCACTCATGGCTACTATCACTACCCAAACTCACCCAGAATTCATCTGGCGCTTCTACTCCTGCCAGAAACGTCGTTATCACCTGGTCATTGCTCAGACCGAATCTGAAGCCCGTTCACAGCTTCCTGACTCACCGTGCATCTTCTCTTCCCGCTTTTCGCCTGAGCGCCCACCAGTGAACTACTGGTTCACGCAGGGGACTACCGCATGATTGATCTCAACAGTTTCCATATTGTCTCTTCAGGACATAATTTCTTCAGAACTTTTTTCATCGTGGTTATTAACCGCTTTGTTCTGCCTGAAAACCCTTTTGTCTGGTGTGGAGTGGGCGCATACGGCTATGTTGAGCGGTTTCTTGTCAGCAAAATGGTCATCTGCGTCTTCAAATCTGATCCGGACTACTACTGTAGCAGCGATTGTAGCGTTTTCTCCGCGCAGTAATAGACATGTCCCTGCCCTATGGCAGGGGCTTGAGTGCTTTTGATTTGAAGATTGGGTTTTACATGAGCAGAGCTACTAATTCAGCAGCCTTTAACGGCTACGAGCTGGCGTTTGTCGTCGGGCATTCTCGCTTGTCGCGCAGCACTGGGCACATTCTGGCACAATGCGCTAATCTTGCTGCCTGCACCAGCGACTATTTCATTCACAAATCGCACCGTTCGATCGCAGAGGAAACTGGCTACAGCGTTTCAACGGTCCTGCGAGCTTTCCGTGAGGCGGTTAGTCGCGGTCTTTTGAGTTGTACCGTCGTTGTTGATGAACGTACAAACGCGAGGAAGGCTAATCTGTACCGGTTTACACCAGGCTTTCTGGCGTTCGTGTCGCGCGTGAAGGAAAAACTGATAAGCGCAGGGCTAAAGATTTCGTCACCGGTGCGTAAGCTGAAGCAGCTGGTAGATCAGGTTTTTGCTTTGTGCCCCCCCTGTCAAAATGAGCACCCCTCCCCTTGTCAAAATGACAGAGCTAAGAATAAGAGAACATCTTCAAGAACAACAAAAAGAGATATTCAGGGTAAGCCGAAAATGCTGTCGCCGGTTGTCACCAACAAGCAACTGTCGCATGCCATAGCTGCGTCAAAAGCTGCCGCAGCTAACGAACGCACTCAGCTGGTCAACCAGTACCGCAACCAGCAGCATGAAGTAATTGAGCGCCAAGCGCGAAAATATGCATACCTGCAGCATCGGAGGGATAACGATTTGCCTGGGAGCAGTGACTTCAGTAATGAGCCTCGTACAGGGCGGCTGAAGGATGCGATGGAAGCTCTCAGATTAAGGCAGTTGGAACGCCGCCTATAGTGCCGAAAGGGTTCAAATGCGGAATAACAACCAACAGCATCAGACATACAGACAGCGTTCTTTTGGCCTATATTTAAAGCATAGATCTTGACAAAGGCTTTAATTGTAAAGAAAAAAAACTACAGATTGTAGTAACTGGTTATGATAATATTGCTTTCTAATAGAATTGAACGTTGGTGTTCTTCATTTTGAAGTAACCACGTTTTCTGAAACCCACTTAACGTAGGAGGCAACCATGAACAATGCAGTTGAATCTGTGCTCAATCGTTATTGGGATCGCCTGCTGCCAGTAGATCCCCAGAAAATCGCTGAAGCATGGGGTGCCCGTGTAGAAGCAATTGAGGACTCAGAGTTCGATAACACTGGGTTCAGCGGTATTGCTGTGCTTAAAAATAAAGTACCGCGTATCTACTTTAATCCTAAAGACCATCCTAACCGTCAGCGCTTCACTATCGCGCATGAGTTAGGCCACCATGTTCTTGGCCATACCCAAGACGGTGAAAAGCATCGCGATATCGTTGAGAACTACTCAAGCGGCGCAATGGATATTCGTGAAATTCATGCCAACAAGTTTGCTGCTCAATTGCTGATGCCTGAACAGGCAATACGGTTCTACATTACGCGTAAAGGCGTAACCACAGCTCTTGGTCTAGCTAAAATTTTCAACGTCTCAGAAGCTGCTATGCAATGGAGACTGAGAGAGATTGGACTAACTCACTAATCTCTTCCCACTGTAATGATTTAGCGTTATAAATCACCATCATGAACTCATAAATGATGGTGATTTTTTTATGTCAGCCCCAACAGATCCCGTAGATTTTTCCGCGCCAGGGGCGCAGGAGCCGCAACCATCGCCAACAAAACCAGCAGATAAAGAAGAAGAGAAAGCAGTTGTTCCGACTCCCCTTTCCCCACCTTCAGATGAATATCTGCGGCAAGAGGAAAGGAATGATTTAGAACGTCGAGTAATGCGTTACTGCTTGTTTGCAGTCATGATGTTCTTTGCCATTTTCTTCTTAAGTTGTGGGCTTTTCTTTGCCTTGAAAGTTGGAGATGGACTACTGCTTGCCAAGCAAAGTATTGTTACCGTGCTCACTTCAACTTCACCTGATGTTTCGCATTGCGTCATTCCAGTAAAATGTGTCCCAGGGCCTTCAAGAGGAATAACTGAGGCTGTCGCCAATCTTAATGCTGATTGGTTTTCCGCTAGCTCCCTGATAATGCTAGTGGCGTTCATTTTGGGTGTAGGCTTAACGCTCATACTCACTTTGCTGAAATCAGCATTCCGCCATCCAACTGATAATACATCTAAAGATGAGTCAAACCAGACCTCTTTAGAGTTAGCTACCCCCCTTAGCGAATTAATTTCGGTTATAGCTTCATATCTTAAAGATAAGTTCTCTAAATAAAACACAGTTAACCCCGCTCTTGCGGGGTTTGATAAGGATATATTTTGAGCGATATAACAATCAACCAATTAGTTCAAGAAATAAAAAGTAAAAGAAATGATTTAGAAGCCACTCGCAATATTTTTAATGCCCAAAGTTCGACAATTGAATTTGAAATTTTCGATAGAGATCACTGGAGTCACTTCGCGTTCAATGACTCCATAATTAAGCTCATTTTACTTACGGAGAATAATTTTAATGCAATTGAAACATTTAGCTTAGTTTCTACATCTAGATATATTTTAGAATTGAGCATTAGATTA
Organism: Enterobacter sp. D2; assembly: GCF_034427575.1. NCBI lineage: Bacteria > Pseudomonadati > Pseudomonadota > Gammaproteobacteria > Enterobacterales > Enterobacteriaceae > Enterobacter > Enterobacter sp. D2. Next base: position 11,046 of record NZ_JAXQPP010000008.1, on the reverse strand, counting down.
ACCCTAATCGCACAAGATTCTGTTTACGGTTTAGAGTATTACGGTCGACTCCTTAGGGACCAACTTCAGTATTGGACAGGGTTGAAAGAACAACTAAATAGAGAGATTGTTTTTTTACATGAAATGGAAGAAAAGGAACGAAAACTACATCATGACAAACTACTTGAATACTCTAAAATTGAAGATCCTGAGTTAAAAGAAAAGTTTGGAGTAGCACTCACTCCTGATGTTTTCAATACCATTGATAACATGGCTTCACGTAAGTTCTCTATACACGCCGCGCAAGCGCGAACAAATGGATATGGCTTTCAGGCTCATTTAATACAAAAGAATCAACTCCCAGAAGTGGAATCATCTTTAGAAACAGTTAAAAAGGATATTGAAAAGTTTAATTCTTCAGTTTCAAGTGATGTAAAGCAACTCTTAAGATATTGGAATTGGAAAGACTACGCAACTGAAACAAATCATGCTGAAGATTATGATTATATATATACATTTACAAGCAGAATGCTACATGCAGTACCAGTGAATATAACTACTAATCATCCATTTTTAAGCAATGATGAAATGATTATTTTTTTAAAATACATCAACGTGAAAATTGCAGATATCAATGAATTAGCGAATACATTTATAAGTAATTCAAAGATAGGAAAAATTTAACGCCATGAAACGAAACGAACTCCGCCTATGTGCAGAGTTCGTTGTTTCTATGAGCTTTACTCCAGTTCCCAGGACCCTATCTTCTCCAGTGTTGATTTCGTGCGAGGCATTTTCCCTTAGCAGGATTCATGATGCTGCAGTTGGTCACGTTAGCGGCTCTACGTGGATCATTATAAGCTGTAAGCCATTGGCTATTTAGCTTGGCATTCCCATCGAAAATAGACATTTGATACTGGGTATAGGATCCACCCATTTCGGCGTAAAGCCTGAAGTTGACGACCGCGCCATTAGTGACACTTCGAATCTCCAGAACATCCGCTTTAGTCTTGTCGACAAACATCGCATTGCTACTCTTATAAAGCGAAAGCGTTTTGTTTCCGCAGGCAAACTTATAAACATTTTCACTTGCCTCTGCCCACGAAGAAACCGCTACAAAGGAACTCAATAACACTGTTAAAACTGCTACTTTTTCCATCTTTTGATTCTCCTTAACCATTTTTTAGGAACCAATTTCAGTCTGGACAGCGAAGATATCATCGGCCATGTAGGCCCCATGAGAGTCAGCCTGTTTGCGGAAGTGCGGGATCATCTTTTGGACACAGGTTTTGTCGATGGCTTTTGGCTTTTTTACGTATTCTTTTGCATAAAGCTTTGCGAACGCAGATGTATCTTTCTTTGTGGTCAACCCATGATTGATATGAAATTCTTGTCCTCCATCTATCGTATAAAGACTTGTAAGCGGCATTAGGATTTCACCCATCCCTGGCCTTTCGTAAGCCTCGAAAAGTCCATATCCGTTGTTAGCAATTAGAGCGAGCGTGTCTATATTGCAGAGTATCCAGCTCTTTGCATTGCTTTCGCCGTTAAGGTTGAGGTGTATCCAAGAAGACAAAGGTCACCATCTATTTTCTGTTTCTGGCAGTAGGGTTGCATTCCTTCAGCCAGTTCAAGTTGAGATGGAAAATAGCTCGCCACTCTTTGTCCAGCTCTGATGTCGAGGGGGAGTGGTGCTGATAGAGCTTAGGAGATTGGTAAGGCTAAAGCTACAGCGCCCAGAAGTAGTTGTTTGTGGTTGAAAAACATTAAAAATAAAAGCCAAGGAATTCTAACAAAGATGAACGGTCAAAAAATTAGATGGGTCAATTTGTAACCTAAAGCAGGCGCTTTCCCTAAGGAAAATTGGCTTCGTTTCAGTTACGTTTAATGAAGAGAGCACTGTTAGCCAGTTGGCGTGATGAGGGAGATCGGTTAGGTATGCAGAACATTCTTAGATGTTTCCTATGGTTACGTTGTAGTTATTCACATTATCCACAATGTAGATCCAATAATCAGATCCCTTAAAGATCCTAAATTGATCCTAATAGTACCAAATAGATCCCGGTACGCTGAGAGCCGCGCCAGCTCTGGTCTGAGAGCCATTTTTTGTGTTTGTAATCCGGATAAACGTGTTTATAAAGCGGATAAATATGTTTGTAAACCGGATTAATGTGTTTACAAAGCGGGTGAACGTGTTTATAAATCGGTTTTACTGTGTTTACAAACCGGATCCGTGGCTGAAACAAGATCGTAGCCGCTCGCACCTGTGGATATACGCTCTATGTCTAAGAAAGAACAGGAACTTTCTCTCGAAACAGTGTTAGAGGTCATTGGGGAAAATAAGAAACTCATCCCCACAAAAAACGCTACCGTCCAACCAGTTGCTTTGATGCGCCTCGGGCTATTCTTACCCTCTTTGAAACGCAAGGGTAAGGATACCGGTAATATCAACATTGATGCCAGCAAAGAACTTCAAAGCCTGGAGCTGGCCCGGGCTGAAGGTTATACCGACATTCGGATCAGTGGCCCACGTCTGTCTATGGAGACTGATTTTAAGGTTTGGGTTGGGATTATCCTCGCGTTCTCTAAATATGGCCTCAATGGAAACACTGTAGAGCTTCCATTTAGCGAGTTCGCGACCTTTTGCGGTTATCTCCCCAAGGACAAGGATAAAAGCCTTAGAACGCGTCTGGCGGACTCTCTGGCCCGCTTGCGTGGGACGACGATCCGCTTATCGTCCGAGAGTGATAAACAAGGTGTCGTGTCCGGTTTGTTAAGTCGTGGTAAGTGGGATGAAGTAAAAGACACGATGGTACTCATTGCGGATGAGTCGCTTTGGGAGCTCTACCAGTTTGATCGGCAGGTTCTTATTCAGATGTTTATACTCCGGCAGTTGGCCAACAAAGGTACTGCACAGGCTCTTTATACGTTCCTGGAAAGTTTGCCCGAGAAGCCGATTCCTCTTTCGTTTGCTCGTATAAAGCGGCGTCTGATGCTTACTTCACCTAATAACCAGCAGAACCGGGTTATTAACAAGGCGATAGATGAGTTGAAAGCTGTTGGCTACCTTGATGGTGATGTTGTGAAGCGTGACGGTGAATGGCACTTACTCATAGCTAGCCGGACGCCACGCCCGGATATCAAGACAGTGCCAGGTGGTTATAAAGCGGATAAGAAAAACCAAGACGAAGACGAGTAACCCAAACATGTGTTTATAAGGCGGATGACCTCACGTTTTGGCTTAGTAGGGAGGGTTTTTAAGCCCTTCAAATAGCCTTGTCATCCGCTTTATAAACACGAATGCAGTGATATCCATCTCTTTAGCTCTCCCCCCGCTGTCTGAAAATCCGGTTTATAAGCACGCTCAACGTTTGTGTTTATCGATCCGCTTTATAAACACGATCCGATTTATAAACACACTTCTGCTCCATGCCTCTCTGTGATCCGGATTACAAACACAACCGCTTTACAAACACACTTCAACTCCGAAAAAACTTGCGAGCACCTTCGTAAATCACACATCCCATTAAATCTCCAGTTCATTAAGGTTCTAATGAGGTTTTTTGGGTATTTACTTCAACGGGGATCTGGTCACAGCAACTACAACATTTCGTACGATAGCTGCCTTTGAATACAACTTGTAGTTGATAGTTCCATTTACCGCCCTTATTATCTATGTACGGTAAAATGCCGTACATATTTTGATTTCTGGCAATTTACAGGTGATAAGCCTAGACAAATTTAAGAGCAATCGGCTCGCACGTAAAAAGGAGTTGACCGCCCTTTTTACATCACGGGTGTTCGAGGAGAATGACCATGTCAGCACTGAAGAAACAGCGCATCGATCTTAGATTAAATGAAGACGATAAGAGCATGATCGAAGAAGCCGCGGCAATGACTAACCAGTCAATTTCACAGTTCATGGTTAGCACTGCCTCTGAACGTGCAGCGGTAATTATTAACCAGCACCGCCGCCTGACCCTCAACGAGGAGTCATGGAACGCGGTTATGGAAGCGATCAGTAACCCGCCAGCACCGAACGACCGACTGAAAAAAGCTGCTAAGCGTCTCCAGAATTTGGAGTGATAACATGCGAGGTTTAAAGGTAGAAATTTTTTCTGAGGAAGTTGAGTATGATGTAAGCAACTTCGATTGCGGTGAAGAGTATCTTAATACTTTTCTCACAGACCATCTGAAACGCCAACACATTGGCAAGTTTTTGCATGGTTATGTGCTCGTCACGAGAGAGGAAAAACCTCGGGTTTTGGGGTACTACACATTGTCTGGGAGCTGCTTCGAAAAAGAGTATTTCCCGAGCAAGACTCAGCAAAAACGTGTGCCCTATAAAAACGTTCCCAGTGTAACGCTGGCGCGTTTGGCAATTGACAGTAGCATTCAACGTCAAGGGTATGGAGAAACGCTTGTAACACATGCCATGAAGGTTGTGTATCACGCATCCCAGGCAGTAGGAATACATGGAATGTTTGTTGAAGCTCTCAGCGACGACGCCAAAAAATTCTACCTTGGCCTTGGCTTCATCCTGCTCAAGCGCGAAAATAGTAACGCCCTCTTCTATCCAACCAAATCGATAGAAGAATTATTCGAAGCCCAAGACGAATAAACAGAAGCCCCGCTAGTCGGGGCTTTTGTTTTATCTTAACAGCATAAGATTCAGGAATTCTATAATCCAATAATCATATGATTATGTGTTTGTGAGATTATGTTTTATGCCCTGCCTTTCAGCCAGTCCCTTACCAACTTAGTTACGACGTCCGTCATTTCAAAGTCATAACACCATAGAATTCTATGATTAAATACTCATGTACTCATGTGAGCATATGTTTATGCCCTGCCCTTTAGCCAGTCCCTTACCAGTTGAGTGACAACGTCAGTCATTTCAACGTCATCATCGACGCAAGCCTTCTTGAACTCCTTATGGAGATCTTCAGGGATGTTCATCTGCAGTCGTTTAGTGATGACTGACGGCTTCATTACGGCGTCAACGGCGGCTGGCGTGGCACGGTTCTGGCCAAGTTTCATTTTCATAGCGGGCTTGCTCATGCAGTAATCTCCAGAATTTCGTTCGTCAGTACATCAATCTCACCTTTTGCTGCGCCGTCATCCGTATCGAATACGGTACTGCCATCGAGCATAACTTTTACGTAAGCCTGACGCTGAGAGATAGACGTTCTGAAGGCTGGGACGCCAGTGTCTTCGATCGAGTCTTTAAGGACAGAAAGCATTTTGCTGTGCGGAATTTTCTTGGTGATGAGGAAGCGAGCTTCCACCGGTTGTAAGTCCTGACGAGCCTCAATAACTGCCAGAATTGCACCGCATGCAGCAAAGTCCAGTGGCGATGGGGTCACAGGGATAACGACCAAATCGGAAACCATTACCGCTGCAGAAGAAATGGCGGAGATAGCGGCTGCACCGTCAATGATTACATAATCATATGATTTTAAGGATTTGCGTACCTGGTAGACCTCTTTCTCACTGGCCGCTTCGGTCAGGTCAAATGCACACTTCTCTTCATCGAACCAGTTACTGATGCTCCCCTGGGGATCAGTATCTACGACGGCAACAGAGAACCCTTTGCGCTGGATAGCCGTAGCAATGTTGATAGTCGACGTCGTTTTACCTACACCGCCCTTCCCATTCAGAATCGCGATAATCTTAGCCATACACCCTCACATGATTGTTTGACTATATGATTATGTAATCATTTGAGTGTTTGCATACATAATCACACTGTGTGTGTGAATATTAATCGGCGAGCATGAGCAAAGCAACATGGAATCATGTGTGCATGGAATAAAAAGATTATATGATTTTGTAATCATATAATCTTTTACTCATAGGGGGCATCCCTTGGACGAGCTGCTGGAGGTTAGTCTGGGAGCAAGTTGCGTAGGTTCCTGGCAGAGCCGATCGTTTTGGAAGACTCTTCGGATTTTACTACTTGTGGCTGTAGCGATAGGTCCATGCTGAGGAAAGCTCTAAGAACCGCTTCAATCTCTGTACCAGTTACTCCCGGCTTGAGCATTGAAGCCAAAACTGCTGGCAGTCGGCTATCGACTTCAGCGAGCGCCAGACCTGCAAGAGAAAACTGTCGCATGTGATCTTGGGTTTCACCCGGCAACTCGCTGAGTTTGTCAGCGGCGTATTGCTCATTAACAGCTTTTGTCGGGCGAAGGTAGAAACGAATGTCTTTACGTACTTCTGCTGCAGACGTGTTTTTACGTCCAGGAGCCTTACGCTCAGTTTTATCCGTCAAGTTGACCTCCTCTAAAAAAGGGGGGCTTTTAGCCCCTCATTTCTTATCCTATAGCCTTCAGCCCGGTGACCAAGTCAAACTGCGGGTCGTTCGAAACGAAGAAGCGATCCTGCCGGATAGAAGTGTTATCGCGAATTGCGTCCGCAATTAACGGTGCTCCGCCGCCAATGACCATAATATGTGTATAACCATCAAAGTCTGCTACAACGTCAAGGACGCGGCGCTGCAGGCGAGAGATGGCTTGAGTCATGGCCTTTTTGACATCATCGAGAGCTTCAATCTCGTTGATATTATCGGATAGATAAGCATCATCATGACGATTAATGATCAGATTATCGACGTTAAAGCTGGATGTTTTTGTCTCTGCGCTAGCCAAAGCCTGTTTAACGGCTGATGTTACCAGTGACACACCCAGTTCCGAGTTACCATAGACACGAGAGATTCCCGTCATTTTGCCCACAACCAATGACACATCCAGTGTCGTGCCGCCAAGGTCGATGATAAGCATAGAATGAGATGTGCTTAGTTCGTCTGCCAGACCAACACCTGCTGGGATAGACTCAGGGCGAACCGTTACTTTTTCTATTATAAAACCTGCTTGCTTATTAAGCTCAACCGCGCGCATCAGGCTTTCTTTTTTGCGGTTGATGTTATCCATATTCGGTTGCGCATCTGTATCGAAAAATTCTGCTAGTGGCAGAGTCACTACGATTTCAACTGGCTGAGGAGCAATGCCACTGGTATGAAGCGCATGATGCACAGCAATAACGTTTAAAGGACTGTACTGCCACGAGACATTGTTCGTTTCAAGAGCTGAAGGGCTAACCAAGTCATAAGAGTATTTCTCGCCATCAAGAACGTAGTTATAAACCTTCCCTGAACCGAAACTTGCAGACCAGCCTCGTTTGAAACTATTAGGGCTAATGTGTCGGCGTTCGGTGCCGTCAGAATCAGTCCAAAGCATTTTGATGTTGGTAGAGCCATCATCCATAAAAATCTTCATCGTTTCACTCCCGAAAATTTTACATACGCACATTTGCGTCATATGTGCGGCAATTTTGAGTATGATTTGTAATTTAGCAAACATTACCAGTGCTGTACATCTGTTCTTGCGTCATATTTGCGGATTGGTTCTTTCTTGAACCCACTTCATGCGGCATATCTGCGGCGTAAAAGTGATTGTGTTGTAAATCACTTACTCTATGAGATGGCGGGAATATGTAGGAAGCTGTTCGGATGCAATAGCATCAAAAGATTTGATTTGCTCTGGCCACGGTAGTTTTCTGCCGCTACATGTTGCGTAGGTTATCCCGTGGTTAAAAGCCAATCTTAGTGTTTGGGAATAAATTACCTGAGCACAACTACGGCAACTTTGCATAACGTTGAGTTGCTATGCCACAAGGGCATGGTTCTGAATAAGTGGTCAAGGGGGAGTCTGAGTTGGTGATACCATGCTCTGTGGTTTAGTTAGAGCTATGGGCGGCTATCCTCAATACATCCGGCCTGGTTATGACTAATTCTGTGACTTACAGCATTACATCTGTCAGTGCATCAGAAGGCATTGTTGATATGCTCACATAATCATATGATTATGTGAGCGCGTCACTATTCTTTAGGGTAATACATTTCAGAGATTGCTCGCATCACAGAAACGATGCTTTTTATTACCGAATCGAGACCCTACTGACGTTATGCCTTGCGCGGTCGACTAAAACACGCATGTGTAAATGAAAGAATACCCAACATACTTGTTTATTATGGTCGATCAGTGTAATTGGCAAACAAGCTTGTGTCCGTTACGAAGTGTAGGCTGCAGTAAATGATTCTGTGATTAAATGAGTATGAGATTATATGATTATAGAATCGTGAAATCACGTAAGCAAAGGAGCCTGTGAGTACGAGATGATTTGAGTTTATAAGCAACATCTAGTTTCTCGATATCTGATTCAATAATGAGCTATCGCACACCTTCATTCATTTTCCCGTTGCAATGTCCTGTTGATCGGGTACGCACATTTCTCCGTAATGAGGAATGTTGCCGTTACCGCAATTGGCACTTTCTTGAGGGCCCTCTGCTTAGTCATCTGAGCATTTTAAGAATCGCGGAGAAGGGGAGGGACGTATCGGCATCGAGAATTTTTTGGCGCCTAACTTTAGTGATCCACATAATTTGGCCACCTTAACAAAGGTAATATGCTCATCTCTGGACATGACAGTAGCCTCAATGAAAAGAAGAAGTTTCAATGCATCATTTAAACGCGAATCCGTTTAAGTGGCCCTGGCCATAACTACACCGTTGCAGAGACTGCCAGCGCTATGGATATCGACTTTCTCAAACGGGTGAAATGCATTTATCTGGGAAAAACCACAGGTTCTCGCAACGTACAATATGTTAAATAGAGCGTTTTTTTACAAAAAACTGCTGCTGCGGCTTCGAATATTTGACGCAATCTTACATACTTGGTGGGAGCTGACCCTGCGGTGCGAACTGAGGAACGCTCACATTTAAGTGAAGCAAAATTCCAAGATCATCGCCGGTTTCTAAAGCATTCGACCAGCCAAAATCCAAAGCCTCAGCAATGAACCAATCTTTTGCGTGAATAAAAAAGCCCCGCTTTAGCGGAGCTTCCTCTATGAGCAGTGATGAAGCTCTAATAAGGGCTTATATTAGTGTACGGCTACGTCACTTTTAACTGTAACCGGCACCACATGGGAGAGGTCGATCTCCTTACGGGCGCGGCTAAGGTCATAGGTCGCTTGCATTGCCAGCCAGAGTCGAGCTGCAATGCCTAAACCGGCCTCAAGTTTCAGTGCCATTTCAGGACTGATCGCCGCTTTACCAGCCGAGACTTTACTCAGCGCAGAAGGGGAAACGTCGAGGTTACGGGCAAGGGCGCGTAAGCTGATTTCGTTATCCTCCAGGTATTCGGTAATCAATCCCCCTGGGTGTGGGGGGTTGAACATCGTCATTAATGGTAGTCCTCCAGATTCAGTATGTAGGCATCACCATCGATAAACTCAAAGGTGATTCGCCAGTTCGCCCGAACGGTGATCGCATAAAGATTCTTCTTATCGCCTTTCAGTGGGTGAAATTTGAACCCTGGATAGGCGCGGAAATCTTCTGTTGTCGTCGCTTCGTCTAACATCAGGAGACGGATTTTTATTCTCTCCACATCCTTTGCCTGTACTCCGCTCGGATCGTCGTTCTCAAAGAGCTTTTGTAGCCCTTTGTGCTTGAAACTTTTTATCATTATTGATTCCCTGTTTCTCGACAGGAAACATTATAGCACATGTTTCTCTTTGAGAAACACTTTTCTGAAAATAACTTGTGATACTGAGGAAGGTGCAAAGCCAAAAGAAAAAATGTACTTAAAAGATATGTAGACCGACACATACGTTTCTATCCGCTGGTTCGCCCGGCGGGGCGTCCAGTGCCAGTTGAACTTGTGCAGGTCTTGGACAAAGGCAGCGGTTGTGACGGTCTGACGGCCATCCTGTTCGCGGGTGATGGCCGCACGCCAGGCAGCGTCAATTTCATAGCGTCGTGGCATCAGATTCACCTCCTTATGCTGTGTATATATACGGCATAAAGGACGGTGAAACTACTGCAAGTGATGGGGGAGTGCCGGTCAGAACGTCCCCGAAAACAAACCGCCCCCGGTTTCAGGAAGGGCGTACTGACCGGCAGCGGTAGTGTAACACCACGCGTACAAAGGCAGCACTGATGTCGTCAGTGCTTTTTTACCCGTACTCCCTGAGCTGAAGGGCAGTTTCACCCGTGCAGCTAAAGGGGCTGTAAGTCCGGGTGTGCACATCGTCATTCTCTCCTGTGAAGACTTTCTCCTGCGCATCAGCTTCCGGTAATCGTCCCCCGTCACAACCTGGTCAGCAAGGGTAAATGGCACGCTGCGCGCCCCTGCTGACCAGAACGACTCCGGGCAGGCCGAACCGTCAGGCGATACGAAGACGAAATTCACACTGACGGAGAAACAGCCATGACGATGAACCTGCACACCCAGACAACAGCCCCTAAAGCTGCACAGGCGACCAGCGTATCCCCGCTGGAGCAGTCAGGCTCCTCAAAAACGAAATTTTCCAGGGGCAAAGCACGCGCGGGCGCGGTAAAAACAGACCTGTACCAGACCGTCACGGATGGCATCATTGCCGCCCTAGAAAGCGGTGTTAAGCCGTGGGTGTGCCCGTGGGTTCGCAACGGCGAAGCGGCGGGATTACCGGCCAACTTCAGCACCGGCACGGCCTACAGCGGGATTAATATCATGCTGCTGTGGTGCAGTGCGGCCAAACAGGGATTCCAGGACTCTCGCTGGCTGACCTACAAACAGGCGCAGGAGCTGGGCGGTCAGGTTCGCAAGGGTGAGCACGGCACGACGGCCATTTTTTTCAAGACACTGGAGAAAGAGGACGAGGACGGGGAAATCGAAAAAATCCCGATGCTGAAAAGCTTTACCGTGTTTAATGTGGAGCAGATCGACGGGCTGGCCATTAAGAGCGTGCCGCAGCCGGTGACGGAATTTGACCCGCTGCCGCAGGCGGAAGCCCTGATAACCCGGAGCGGGGCAAAAATCACCGAGCAGGGCGTAAAGGCGTTCTATCGTCCGGCCACTGATGAAATCATCCTGCCGGAGCGGTTCCGCTTTGCGGACGCGGCGAACTTCTACGCGACCGGCCTGCATGAGCTGGTTCACTGGACGGGGGCCGCGTCCCGCCTCAATCGCGAAAAAGGCAATAAGTTTGGCTCTGAGGCGTATGCGTTTGAGGAGCTGATCGCGGAG
>NZ_JAXQPP010000010.1:0-69730 GCF_034427575.1 Enterobacter sp. D2 | reverse complement strand
ATGCTGAGACAGAATGCAAAGATGGCGGCCCTGCTGCCGGGAAAGTCATGATGAAGATAACGAACATAATGAAATATACCTATCCACGCGTGCTGTTGACGCTTGCGGCTGCGTGGATGCTTGTGCTGGGGCTCACGAAGGAGGCAAAGGCTCAGGTAAGTTGTGAGATTCTCAATGGAAAGTATATGCGGCCAGTACAAATGAATCTCAACCAAGCTATCACAACAGGTACTAATGTCGCTGGTAAAACATTCAATTACGTAACAGATACGCAGGGATATAAAGTAGGTTTAAAATGTACTGGTCCAGCAAGTTNAGGTACTAATGTCGCTGGTAAAACATTCAATTACGTAACAGATACGCAGGGATATAAAGTAGGTTTAAAATGTACTGGTCCAGCAAGTTCACTGGTGAATACATCTGTTCAAATTAACAATAACGCACATCTTTCAGGGGCTGAAGGCCCCTGGACCTATTACAAGGTAGATGATTATTTCTCAATTGCTTTTAGCTGGACAAATTGCAATTTTGGTTCTATGTATTTGCCTACCCCCCCCTTTAATTCTTTTTGTGCTGGAAAAGAAACAGTCCAAAGTATATTTAACATATTAACTTTAGCTATTTTGCAATCAGCTATGTCAGGGGGGCCGGTTGACTTAGAAAAATTTGAAAGGCAACCAACGAAATGGACTGTCCGACTACGAGTTGAGCGTGCGTTTAGCGGTCCAAGAGCGATTAACTTTCCAAATATTTTTCGTTACTATATAGGCGATGTACCCTCGGATATCGCCACGATCCAGATGATTTCCCTGGTGGGAAGCATCACTGTACCGGAGACCTGCACCATCAACGCGGGACAGACCATTCAGGTCGATTTCGGCAATATCGGGGCTGGTCTCTTTGAAACAGCTGGGCAGAAGCCTTCCGGCTACACGCCGGTGACGACAACGGCTCCTGTGACCTGCAACGATGCTGCTGCTGCCCGTAACGTCAAGGTCAGCCTGGCAGCCACCACAGCCCCCGGTATGGACTCCGCAATCCGCACCTCCAACCCTGATGTGGGTATTGTGGTCCAGGACATTAATGACCGCACCGTACGCCCTAACGTTGATACGCTGCCGCTTCGTCTGACAAACACAGGAGGAGGGCGTAACGAAGGGACTGTAACGATGAAGGCTTTTCCGGTGAGCACGACGGGCAAAAAGCCGTCGATTGGTAACTTCACTGCCACGGCAGCCATTACGGTGACGTTTGACTGAGGAGAATAACAATGAGATGGCATATACCGTGCGCCGTCGTGCTGACGGCTTTCATATCCCGGACGAGCTTTTGAGAGCATCATGCTTTTTCGTGCCAGATTCAGACTGTTTCGCTGCAGGGTTTCTTGATTTGAAAACTTTGTGTTAAGCCGTTCGTGTTTTATAATCTGTATAATTTAATCGGTGTTACTTAATACCCAGGGTCCCCATGAACATAACTTCTTTACTGAAAAGGAAAGAAATTTTTTTTCTTAAGGGTAAGAGCCTGATTTTGCGTATGCTTTTTTTACTGTCATTGTCATTTATCAGCACTGATTTAAATGCATCTGTTGTGATTGGTGCCACACGTTTATACTTTACTGGCACTATGGATAATGTTGATGTTAAAGTAAGAAATACTGGCGACAAGCCTTTTCTCATCATATCTAAAGTCACAGATGAAAGTGAGAGGGGAAAGAACACTGTTCCCGGAAAAATCAGGAGTTTTAACGTCGTACCTCCGGCGTTTTCTATAAAAGGAAATGGCGAGCGGTTAATCCGGATCACAAAAGGCGATTTATCTTCTGCCCCGACAGATCGCGAATCTCTTTACTACCTTTCAGTAGCTGCTATTCCTCAGGGGGGGCAGGCTGAAAACTCAGTGCAGATTGCAGTACGTTCGTGGATAAAGTTGATTTTCAGGCCTGAGAGTATTAAGAAATTTAATGTCAATGATGTTAAGTTTTTTTTAAGAGATAGCGTTCTAAATATTAAGAATGAAAGCCCATATTATGTATCCATTCCTTACTTAAATGCTAATAACGATGTTTTCCCAAAAAATATTAGCATAGCTCCACTCTCTGGTATCGAACTGAATACATGCCGTGGTTCAGGTGCTTGCAATGTCAGGTTCAGACTGTTGAATGAAGATGGTTCAGCCTCCGAAGAGCAAGAAATATTATTAGAAAGAGGATAAGTATCCGGCCTGCGTTTTTATCCTTTCATGCCTGTTCAAAATATGTCTTCTGTGTTGCCCTGTAGCAAAGCCTGTTCAGATACTCGATGAGTGATGCCGAGTAAGTTTCATCTTTTAAAGGCCGCCATCGTTGTCGTAATACGCTAGCGCGGACATGTCTCTGTAAAAAGAGAGACGGGCATTTCCTTGAGCAGTTCAGGCTGTTAAACACCGGTTCACCACTCTCCAGCCCCTCTTTAACCGGCAGTTCATCAGTGATTTTAAGTGGGACTTAGCGTTAAAAAAATGAGTACCCAGTATGAGACTTACATCGGTATTGTTTCAGTGCCTTTAAAATACTGATTTAGTCGTCCTGATGGCAGCGGCACGAACCGTCATTGCTTTTTCGCATTGCAAGTACCGCATTTCGTTCCGAAAGAAGGTGTGTAACTGCACCACCTATCGCTGCCGAAACCAGTGCGAGCGCATCCTTGGGCAGATTAAGTGCCGCCCATGTCAGCCCGCAGATTAAAAGGATAACAAACAGAATATTAAATCTTGATATACCCAGCTTGATGGATCGAATGATGTCTGATGTCTGCTCGAGTTCTTCCCTGTGTCGCAGTCCTCTGAGCTTCTTTACGGCTTCCAGTGATTCCAGGAAGTGCATTTCAGCTTTTTTTAGTCTCAGTATGGATTCCTGCGGACTGAGTATTTCATCGATTTCAATACAGATAAGATTAAGGTTCAGTCCCGGTTTTCCTGTCACATCCGCGCTCAGCGCGTTTTCAGCAAGCTCAGCGATTAAATAATCAAAAGTGGATTCATCAAGCGAACCTTTTCTTTCTGCGTGTTGTATCGCGGTGGGACAGTACTTTTTCATTAACTCGCAGGAGTTTAATTTCTTAATATCGGGAGAGTTACTTTCTTCTTTTTTTTCACTGTCCGACAAGGAGGTGATGCTGTTTTTATTTTGCTCACTCATGGAACACCTTTATGGTTCACTGCAACTTTAAACGTTGCGAACATAGCCCGGTCAAAGCTGACCAGACGGTAAGATGAGAGGGGCCAGTTTACTGGCCCCTTTATTTACATGCTAGCGGTTACGGTTATCACTCATATGTCCAGTCAGACGGATTGTTCGTCGTTATGATAGGATTGGAAGACGCATCCTGTATTACAACACCGAGACTTCCTGGGTTGCTGGATGCCTGTCCAGAACGATTGGTTGCAGTAACACTTATGCTATTAGGTCCGTTTGTCTTCAGGTTTGTTACAGTAGCAGTACAGTATTTGTATGCCCAGTCGTTTTTACAGCCACCAAGATTTATTTCTGTGCCGTTCAGCACAACTTTATCAACGCTGTCATCTGCGTTTACGTAAAGCGTTCCGTTTGTTGTGGTGGAAGTGAAGCCTGTACTTGTAAAGGTAAACTGGCCTGTAGCGAATAAGGAACCACCGATTTCTTTTATCCAAATCCACGTATTAACACCTGGCAACTGCCCGCCATTCTGTGAGCCGGTGAAGTACGACCCTGTTAAGACCAAACCAATTTCATGTTTGGTCTGAGCTGTCACTGTCGTCCCGCGTGTGTTACGTCCATTACGCGGTGAGACAGATATTTCAACAATTTCACCAACATCATCATTGGTCAGCAGGCGCTCATCAATTTTCCCGCTGGCGTCGACGGTAATTCCCTGAAGCGCAGCAGAGGCCGTTGAGCCAACAGGAGTGCTTTGATTGCTCCAGGCAAATGTCGATGTATTTCTCGGGTCACCGTTCGCAGCATCAAAGTCATACGTTGCCTTGATTGTGGAGTTCGGAAGTAAATCGGTGACTTTAACGACAACCAGATTATTGATTTTCGGTATTGCATTAGCATCGATGGCCTGGCCGTTGTTGCCGTCAACGATCTGGCCCGCACCGCCGTTGGTCTGCGTGTCGTCGGTGAGGGTGTTCCCCTTGATGCCGAGCTTGTTCTTCGCCATGACGGAGAGCTCAATCACCTGGCCGGCATCGGCCGTCGTGACGGGGCGTACTTCGACGGCGCCGGGGGTGGTGACCGTCTTTCCGCTGCCTTCGACTGCAGAGGCCGTGGTGCCCTTGACGCCCCAGAGGAAGAGGGACTCATCGATATTGTTGCCCTTGCCGGCATCAAAGGTGTACTGGCCGTTGAGCTCGTTGCCGGAGAGCAGTGAGCCGGAGATTTTGAGGCCTGAGACGGACGGTGCGGCGTTGGCATCGACGGCCTGGCCGTTGTTGCCGTCAACGATCTGGCCCGCACCGCCGTTGGTCTGCGTGTCGTCGGTGAGGGTGTTCCCCTTGATGCCGAGCTTGTTCTTCGCCATGACGGAGAGCTCAATCACCTGGCCGGCATCGGCCGTCGTGACGGGGCGTACTTCGACGGCGCCGGGGGTGGTGACCGTCTTTCCGCTGCCTTCGACTGCAGAGGCCGTGGTGCCCTTGACGCCCCAGAGGAAGAGGGACTCATCGATATTGTTGCCCTTGCCGGCATCAAAGGTGTACTGGCCGTTGAGCTCGTTGCCGGAGAGCAGTGAGCCGGAGATTTTGAGGCCTGAGACGGACGGTGCGGCCGTCGGATCAATAACCAGCCCGTCAGAGCCATCGCTGGCGTCGTTGCCCTGGTCCTTACTCATGCTGGTGTCAACCGTGAGGATTTTACCCGTGAGACTGATGGTATTGGCCGGAAGAAGCGACAGCTCAATAAACTTTCCGGCATCCGCAGCAGTAACGACATAGCCATCGATCTCTCCGGATTTTGAAATCCGCTTGCCCAGTGAAACACGCTCTGCTGTTGAGCCCTTCTCACCCCATGCATAACGGGAAGCATCTTCTGCTTTTGCAATATTTCGGCTGGCATTTTCTACAGTCTGTGACTGGACAAACCGGTAGCTACCCGTAAGCGTACTTCCGACGCTGAGCTGACCGGAAAGTCTGAGATCGACCGCGGAAGGAGCTGCGGGCTGAACAATATCAACGGTAACAGGAGCAAGAGGTGTGCCCTGAACCGTAGGAGTGATGACAAGGGTGCCTGCACGTGTCCCGGTCGTCATGGTGGATTCATACACACCCGGCGACGTTTCCCTGAAGCTGGTGAATTCAGGCAGCGTTCCTTCATTTCCCGGCATATCAAATTTCAGGACAATTTCCCCGGCCAGCCCTGTTATCGGATTACCGGCTGCGTCCTCAAGTTTCAGAATCAGTCTGGAGGTGCTGGTTGCATCTGCGGGCAGAACATCTTCGTCTGAGTCAAACACGCTTTCCGCGGCGCTTATCCCGGCGGAAAGAACAGAGATCTGGACTTCTTCGCGCTTCGAGATATTGCCTTTTTTATCTACGGCAACCGCGTAAACACTGACCGTATTAGCACCGTTTACCGCGTACGGAGGAAGGACAACGTTGTACTGCTGTCCGCTACCTGTAATGCTGCCGCCAGCAGCAACCAGGGCCGCATCATCCCAGCGGATAGTGTCAAGACCGTATTTGGCGCGTACGCTGAGTGTAATGGATTTGGTCTCTCCGGACTGACCGCTGATGAGTGAAGGGGCTTTAAGGCGGATTAGCTCCTGCTTGCGGTACTCAAGCACAATTTCATTATTTCGATCGACGAGGTCATAGCGTGAGCCGGCAAGAGTACGTTTTGTACCGACTGAATCCGGATCCGTCTGGCGCAGCCAGGAGCCACCTAAGTCATAGTTCAGGCCAAGACTGAAGCGGGTCTCCCCTTCGCCTGCCGTGGTACCCTGTTTTCGGTCAACACCGATGGTCAGCAACGGGAAGGGAGTGTAGCTGAGGCCTGCCGTCAGGGCGGCAGGATTACGGCTGCGGCTGTTTTTACCAAACAGGCCAACATCCTCTCCGTAGTATTGTTCATAAGCAAGCGAGGCGCCAAGTTGTGGCATGGCTGGTAGCCAGGCTTCTGTCCGGATATCGAACCCATTTGCCGGGCGTTCATCGTAATCGGTTACATCCGGGGAGGCACGCCAGTTGCTGGTTCGGAAGTAGCTGTTTGCCCCAAACTTGAGGTAGTCTCTCGCCAGCTCAAGGCCGAAACCGGCGCGGGAGTGGTCGCGTCTGAGATCATAGTCAAAGAATGCGTTATAACCAAACATCCATTCGCTATCGATGTAATGGCGCTGGCCCAGACCGAGATTAGCCATGGTGCGATCGTTAATATGACGAGCCCCAAACTGTGTGAAAGTCAGTGATGATGGGGTATCGCGTAAAGGGATCAGCATATCGAGTTCGGTGCCATCGATGCGCCCCTTGTTGTCGATATTCAGTTTTGCCTTTGCGGTTCCTGCACCGCTCAGCCAGCTATTGATTTCCTGATTAGCCTTTTCAACCACCATGCTTTTAGCCTGCCCGGCAAGTGAGCCTGAAATATCAGAGGACTGGAGGATGCCGGCGGTACGCGTACTGGCTGAAGCAATGTCCCGCTGAAGTGAGTCGTTATCAACAGAGAATGGGCTGGCCGGCGCTGTCTTTTCGTTCAGCGGGGAGGCAGGGACATCAATCTCTGCGCCTGTGCCAAGATGTTCAAAAGGCGTGCTGAATGTCCTGAGCTGGTTGAGCTTTTTGAGCTGCCCGACCGTAAGTGAAAATCGATCGGCAACCGTCTGGACAGTTTCGTTGTCCTGAAGGGTATAGGGTTTCACGGCAAGCGCCGCGAGTTCAGAGTCATTAAGATTGAGTTCTTGTTGAGAACGGGCAACCGCGGATGATGGTGTAAATGCCGCCGCGACAGGAAAAGCAATCTGGGCAATGATATTCGTCCAGGCTACCAGTTTGACCCCGCGCCGGGATTCTAGCTTCGGATTATTCATTTGATTACCATTTTAAGATTAATAACGTACTCACTGGTTAACGTCTTTATAAGTAAGAACCTCAAAAAAGTAGTCAAAGCCCCTGCGGTGATGAAGTTAATTTATTTAAAATTAATTAAAATTATATTATTTTGTGCATCAGGTCCTGAGTGAGAGTTTACTCTTGCATGGGGTCTAAATAATTCTCTTACTACCCATTCAGATGAATGAACCGATATCATTCATGCCGTGTTTCTGTCTGGCATCGATTCAGTGTGCAAATTGGTGAGAATTAATGTGTTATGTATATTATTCTGAAATCTGCTTTCTTGACTGACACGAGGAATATCTTTAATTTATATTTTTAGTACATTTCCGTGTGCAATAATCGTGCGAGGTTATAACAATATGACAACAGCCGGAAAAGAACTTAAAAGGCTTCGTGAAAGGTCGAATTTAAATCCTGATGAGCTTGCCTTATTGTGCGGCTGGCCAAGTTCAGTGCGTGTAAAAAGGTACGAGGAAGGGTTAAAAATTATCTCGCTGGAAGATGCCATATCGTTGTCCTCGGTTCTGGGCGTTGTACCGGCTCGTTTTCTTTCAGACAGCGCGGGGGATGCTGAATATGTCAGATATAAAAGCACATCCTTACCTGTCGTGGGGGAGACGGATTTGCGTGCTATAACCCTGAATGAGTTTGTTTTAACGGCCGAAGGCGCATGGAGTAATTATATTCGCTCCGATACCATACCGTACAGGCTGTATGGACTAAAGGTTAGCACCGCTGAAGAAAAACCGTTCTACAATGAAGGCGACCTGTTGATTATTGATTCTAAATCCCATCCCTGCACGGGCGATCTTGTTGTTGTTAAATCGTATTTTGAAGAATATAAAATCCAGAAATTTCTCGGATATGAAAACGGAAAATTCATACTCTGCAATTTCGCTTCAGACCAAAAAAACGAATCGTACAGCGACAGTGACATATTTTTTGTTATGGGTGTGATGGTGAGCTGCAATGACTATATGCCGGAAATGTCAGCACCGGGCTGATCTTACGTGATTAAATGCTTCCGCCTTACGAGGCGGGCAGTCAGCTTTTTGTTGTATCCAGATGTAGTTAACCAGGTCTGCGGTACATAAATTGTATGCAGTCAGGCCTCGTGGATTTCGTAAATTCAGTACGTGATTATCTGATAATACATGCCCGGCGTCTGTACCTTCCCGGTGATTTGCCTCACTCTGGCGGCTGGCGAAGCTACAGGATCCCGGCGGAATGTAAAAATGGCTTAACGGGTAACAGTGGCTGTTTGTACCATGGAGTGTTGCAGGGTCTGGCATGCAGACGTTTGTACTGACGCTGTTCTCCAGGGATCACTACCCGTGTTAATATTGAAAGACATCATGCACGGAGGCTGTCCGCCCATGAAAACGATAAAAAGTACGCCCACTCCCCATGATGCCGCATTCATGGCAGTTTTTGACTCAGCCGGATGTGGCACGGGATTTTATGGAGCTGCATCTCCCCGCAGAGCTTCGCAACATTTGCGATCTCAGCACGCTGAAGCTGGAATCGGGTTCCTTCGTTGAAGATGACCTCCGCCAGTATTTCAGCGACGTGCTCTACAGCCTGAAAACCACGGCTGGTGATGGTTACATTCACGTGCTCATCGAGCACCAGTCTTCAGCGGATAAACACATGGCCTTTCGGCTGATCCGCTATGCAGTTGCGGCCATGCAGCGACACCTCCAGGCGGGCCATCAAAAGTTGCCACTGGTCATACCGTTGCTGTTCTACACCGGTAAGCGAAGTCCTTACCCTTACTCCACCCGGTGGCTGGATGAGTTTGAGGATCCGCTACTGGCCTGCAAACTCTACAGCAGTGCTTTTCCGCTGGTTGACGTGACCGTTATCCCTGATGATGAAATTGCAGGCCATCGCAGTATGGCAGCCCTGACCCTGCTTCAGAAACATATTCACAAGCGGGACCTGGCTGAGCTGATTGACCGACTGGCGCCCATTTTGCTGGCCGGATATCTCTCTTCATCGCAGGTCATATCGCTGGTACACTACATAGTACAGGCAGGCGAAACGTCCGACGCAGAAGCCTTTGTACGCGAACTGGCACAGCGTGTGCCGCAACACGGAGACGCACTTATGACCATCGCACAGCAACTCGAGCAGAAGGGAATAGAGAAAGGTATCGAGAAAGGTATCCAGTTAGGCGAACAGCGCGGTATTGAAAAAGGCCGTAATGAAGGCAGGCTGGAAGTTGCCCGTACCATGCTGCAGAATGGTATCGACCGTACTACCGTCATGAAAATGACCGGCCTGACTGAAGATGACCTGATGCAGATTCGTCATTAATTCTCTTTCCGCCGCCCCCCCCCTGTCTGGCCTTCAGCGTAATCCGGCCGGGGCAGGGAGCCCGGCCGACGTGATTTTATTAGAATGGTTTACTGCGCTATTTCATAGTGAAGTTCACATCAATGATGTGATATGCGAACCGACTGACGCATGGATGTCTCTCTGGAAAATCCCCCTGACATGCTTATGGAGGGGGGTAATAATGCCGCAAAGCGGCATGAAGGCGCTCTCCTGAACGGAATATGCCTCTTTCGCTGACTGGCGCCGTGAGGCGCTTACGAGCGTGTATATCGAACCAGTCGAGCCCTGGTAAGCTCTGGCTGAGAGGATTATGGAGGCTGGGCTTTTAACCCGGGTAGTTACAAGGTGAATCTTTCTTATAATAATTAGACGCATAAAAGTGATAACCGCTTTTGCTTTACAAGAAGTGCACTTATGAAATTACGTAAAGACGAAGTGCCTGCTTGCCTGTGCGATAGCATTTGACCTCACAAACCATCTGGGAATGATGATGAGAGCCAGTATTCGGGCGAAGATTGTGAAAGTATGTGAAGCCAAGATTGCATCTAAAGGGAGTGATGTTGGTGTGTCATTTTATGCTTTTTTTGCCAACAGGAACGATGACCCTGAATTACTCATGGAAGTTGCCCAATGGTGGATCATGGAGATGAAACTGGACCACTTCGAAAAAGCCCGAAAAATACTATCCCTTGTCCAGGGGCGTCACGACTCTGCTGCTCCATTATAATTTTCTTTAACCAGACCGGTCCTGGCAAATAAGTTACTCATCAAAAGCTAACAAATTATTGATTTTATTGATTTAAATAAATAAATTTAACATAATCTTTGTTATCCGCACTTGATATGTAACTGCAATATTCTAATGTCACTTTTGGGGATGCGGATGTTTTCCTGGACTGTTATGTCTTGATCCCAAGATGCTGCCGGTACTTCGCAGGACTCATTGCACCTAATGATAGCTTGATACGCTTTTCGTTATACCACCGTATGTACTTGTCTAGGAAGCTGATAAATTTTTCCAGCGTGATACCCGCCCAGTTTCTGCCATAGAACATTTCGTTTTTGATACGCCCGAAGAAGCCTTCACACGCAGCATTATCCGACGAGCATCCTATGCGCGACATGGACCTTATAAGTCCGGATGTATTGACACGATCGAGCCAGCCTGGCCATCGGTAATGGCCACCACGATCGCTGTGTATCACCGGTTGGTCATTTTCGTTGAGCGTATCGAGTGGGCCATCGAGCATCGTATTCACGAGCGTCGCGTCCGGGCGTGTTCCTATCGACCAGCTCACAACCTGGCCATCAAAGCAGTCGATAACTGGCGACAGATAGACTTTTCCAGCCGGAAGCTGGAACTCCGTTATATCGGTCAGCCACTTTTCATTTGGCCTGCAGGAACTAAAATCCCGGGCGAGCAGATTTTCCGGTGCCGGGCCGATTTCTCCACAGTAAGAGTTGTATCGTCATCGCCTGGTGCGCTTAACAACGAGCTGCTCTTCTGCCATCAGTCTGCGGACGACCTTCTCAGAGATAATTTTGTTATTGCCGCGAAGCATCGCGTGAAGACGCCGGTAGCCGTAGCAACGGTAGTTTTCCTCAAAGATCTCAGCCATGATCAAGCGTATTTCCGCATATTTATCACACAAGCGCTGGCTGGCTTTGTGGTAAAAATAACAGCTGCGGGCAAGTTGCAGAACGCCAAGCAACTCAGTGACGGGATACTTATTCTTAAGGGCATCAACTATCTGGGTTTTCTCCCTGTTTTTCAGGGTCTGAAAGTTGATGCCCAGGTCTTTTTTTATCAGTTCATTCGCCTTTGTCAGTATGTCCCGTTCGAGCAGCAGCTGATGAACCTGCTGCCTGAGCCGTTGGATTTCACCGAGCAAAGCATCCTGATTTTTATCCTGAGGAGCTGGCTTTTGTTTGCGCATGGATTGATAAGCCTCGTCACTGATAAGGTCTTTCTTCCATTTGTACAGGACCGGAACGCTGACGCCTATGCTTTGTGCAACTTTACGCGCGGTTCCACGTCGGTTACATAGCTCCCGGACGGCCTGAGATCTCTCTTCCGGGCTAAAGCATTTGTTTGTGCCTGAGCGTATGACCAGGGGGGCGCGTATTTAGGTAAAACTCATCGTGAGCAATATAATTCTCAAAAGCAGTAACTTTCTGTAATTAACAAAATATAAATATAAATATAAATATAAATATAAATTAGAAATCTTTTTGCAAATTATATTGCGGGTTTTTACTATTCATGCTGAAATTTATTTTTCAGCATGAAGGTATTAATAATATAACCTCAATACCACTAAATGTAAATTTGGCCATTATTAACCAACAAGAGTAATTACTATGAAAAATAGCACCATCAATAAGTTCCTGCTTGCTTCAACGCTGTCACTGTGCGTTTCTTCCGCTTTTGCAAGCACTGCGGTCATGCAGGTTAAAGGTAAACTGATGACTTCATCCTGTACACCAACTCTGAGTAATGGTGGATTAGTGAATTACGGTAACTTTAAGGTGGGAGACCTGGATACTTCGAACCCGAATCAGCTTGGTGAGAAAGATATTACTCTTACTATCAACTGTTCAGCTCCAACGAGAGTCGCTATTACGATAACAGATGATCGCCAGTCATCTGCAAATGATAGCGTCATCCTTTTGACTCCTGTTTCAGGTGCCGATTCAGTCAATGATGAGTTTACTCGTTTTGGTCTTGGTAAAACTCAAGGAGGCGTGAATATTGGTGCCTGGGCACCATTTGTTAATAAGGCTACAGTTTTAGCTGATGGCGCTTCTGCGAATCTTATTTATGATGAGGCATCAACAGGAAGCACTTGGGCACCGCTAGAGTTAGAACTTAATGACTACCAAGTTTTACCGACTAACGCTATGGTGACATTAGGTGACAGTAATAACATCCCGAAAGCATTCACATCTGCTACTTTCCCGATGAAAACAAGTGCGGTTATTGATGACACCACCACCCTTGCTCTTACGGATGACACAAATCTTGACGGACAGGCAACTATCAGTCTGGTTTATCTCTAATCAGTAAACATTTGGCTCAGCAGCTAAATGCGTCGGCCTGTATATTGTGCTACAGGCCGTTGTTTATTTTAACATTATATTATGCAATATTATGGTCCGTATTTATATGCCGCGCATTATTATATATCTGCAGTTATTTATTACTTCGATATTACTTTCCTTCAATCTGAACCTTCATGCAGCCGGTATGGTGCCCGAAACCAGCCTATTGGTTATCGACGAGGCAACGCGCAGTGGCACTATTAATGTAAAAAACACCGATCCTTATCCCTATCTTCTATATACAAATGTAGTCGATTTACCTGATGATGAAGGCCCGAAGGTGATTGTCACACAGCCTGTCGTTCGTGTCGAACCCGGACAAACACAACAATTACGTTTTATCATGCAGGCCAGTACACCTCTGAAAAATGAGCATTTAAAACGTGTGACATTTGAAGGAATTCCGCCTCAAAATACAGATTATAAAAATAAAATAGGAATGAATATTCGCCAAGATATTCCAATGCTTATTCGTCCAGAAACATTGCCTGTTGTTACCGATGCATGGAAAACCCTTTCATGGTCAAAAAAAGGCCATTCATATATGGTTACCAATCCTGGTAAATATGTTGTTAGGTTGTCAAGTGGGGTCGTTTTTCTGCCTTCAAAAACCTTGGGGGAAATTAAAAAAACATACATTCTTCCGGGGGAAACTCTGGACATCGTCGTCAAGGGGGATGTTACAGGCGACAGTAAAATTGAGTTTTTTCCGGCCAGCAGATACGGTGTGGCAGTGCCTAGTTTTACTGCTGTCCTGAATTAATGAAAAAGGAGTGGGTCGTGATAAATAAATATTATAAACACTCTTGTTTTCATGTGTGTTCTTTTCTGTTGTTGCCTTTCAATTATATTTTCGCGAATGTCAGCCAGGCTCAGGAGATTAAATTTGATTCAGAAATTATTCAAACACGAGGACTAAGCCCAACGCTCAATGATTACTTTTCTAAGACCCCTCGTTTTCTGCCCGGGACACACTCTGTACAGGTACAGATCAATGGTCGTGACTTGGGGGAGGCTGCTGTACGTTTTGGCGAAGAGGGAGAGTTATGCTTGGATAATGATTTTATTGAGTTTGCAAGCATGTTTCCTCTAAGTATCAATACCGAAGACACCTGCAATAGCATTCAAAATTATTATCCAAAGTCAACCGTAAGGCTATTACCAAATCAAAACACAGTTGAACTGTTCCTTCCCGAAGAGGCGGTCAGTACAGAAAATAACCTTAAAAAATTCAGTTACGGAGGAACAGCAGGACTCCTGAACTATTCGCTTTTTTCAAGCAATACCCGTAATAGTGGAAGCGGCGGCCTTCATTACAGTCAGGCAAGTCTGGAAGGTGGGCTAAACGTGGTTGACTGGTCTTTACGAAGCCGTTATATACTTACTGACAACAGCGGCAAAATAAATTCTGAAAGCCTTTACACATACGCAGAACATGTTTTTGTTAAAGAACGGAAAACTCTTCAGGTTGGCCAGATCAACAGTGGGTCAGTTCTTTTTCGTGGTGCCCCCATTATGGGAGTGGGCATCACCACGACATCAGCTTTAGTAAGTAACGGTTCCGGTGTGCAAGTATCTGGTATTGCCCGAACTGATCAGTCGCGAGTAGAAATTCGTCAAACAGGACAACTGATATACAGTATCCTGGTTCCTGCAGGTCCCTTTACCCTCAATGATATCCCGGTGTTACGTACTAATACAGACCTGGACGTTACCGTGGTTGAAATTGATGGTTCAACTAATCATTTTATCGTTCCGGCTTCTGCTGTTAATCGCCGTGGAGGGGCCCCTGACCGTGGACTGATGATGTCTGCCGGACAATTACGAAATACTCGCAGTGACCACGGAGATCCCCTTGTCTTTAACGTCTCTGATGGTTGGAGTTTATCACCTGGATTTAATCTATTTGCCTCTGGCATCCTGTCAGGAAAATATCAGGCTACAGGTATAATGTCAGAGTACATACTGAACCAAGACTGGCGATTGTATGCAAGTCTTGCCGGCAGTAGATCTGATTTTGATGAACGTATCTGGGGTACAAAGGAAGGAATTCAAACCAGTATATCTCTGGCCGATAATATTGGCTTATCTTTCAGTACAAGCCGTTTCGATGGTGAATTCCGGGAACTGACAGATGCGCTTAATATTAAGTACCGAGGATATAATAATGTATATAATACAACGTTAAACTGGTCCTCATCGTTGGTAGGGAGTTTATCCGTGGGATATGGATATAATCAGGGGAGCGGTGATAGTGGAAATTCTCGGAATATGCTTATTTCATGGGGAAGGCCATTTGGTCAGACTTCTATTTCCGCTAATTGGCAACGGACTATAAGTGATAACAAAAATTATCGTAACGATGACCTCCTATACGTCAATATGAATATTCCACTGGGTAGAACGCAAAATATAGGAACGTATATGCGAAATCAGGGACCTCACACCAGTTATGGCGTACAAAATTTCGGCTCATTGTCTCAGGATCTGAATTACATCCTCAACGCTGATCACGATAAAGGAAGTCGCACTGACAGTATTAATGGCGGTCTGAACGCCAACCTTCATTATGCACATCTAAGTATAGGTGCTGGGAGTAACAGTAACGGAATGAGTAACTATAACGGTGCGCTTTCTGGCGGCATCGCAATGCACAGCGGTGGGATCACATTATCACCTTATGCTATCAGAAATGCTTTTGGTATTGTACGTTTAAGCGAACCCAAAAGTGGAGTTGAAATCAGTACACCACAAGGTAGCGTGTGGACGGATTTTCGCGGCCAGGCCGTTATCCCTGCGATGAATGAATGGCGCAACTCAAGAATTCAAGTTGATGCAAATAAGTTGCCACAAAACATGACGCTTGCAAACGGGATCAAAAATATGGCTGTCGCTCATGCTTCGGTGAGCGAAGTTAACTTTAAAGTACTCAAAAACAGACGCGTCATGCTGAATGTCAAACGCAGTGATGGTTCTTTGCTGCAGAAAGGTCTCGCTGTGGTAGATACCCAGGGTAACTACATATCCACAAGTGTTGATGGCGGAAATGTTTTTCTAACTAATGCAGATCACAAGCCATTGCTGTACATCATTGATGAAAATGGTCAGCGCTTGTGTCAAATCAATTATTCGTTGAATGATAATATAGATGAAAACGCATTTTACGAAGAAGCAGAAGGACTATGCAAGTGAACAAAAAACACCTCAGTCGATTATGGATCACCGGTGTTACGACTCTTTTTATTTTGGCATTCAGTGTATCTACTGCGATGGCAGAAGAGAACAATTGCCAACTTACACTCTCACAATCTACTATTGATTATGGTGTCTTCGGGCAGGAGGATGTGGTCGAAACAAAAAATAATATGAATGTGATGTCGGAAAAGGAATTTATGGTAAATGTTTATTGCCCTAAGAAACAGAAAATGGCGGTGTTTGTACGGGGAAATACAGACGCAACAGGGGCATTTTTGTTTGGTAATTTAGGTCTCATTTATCTGAAAGTTGGCAACATAATTGTTGATGGCCAGCCTTATCAAACAGGTAAGACAGATGACAGCATGGGATTCTTTCCACTAAAAGAGAAAGACAACTCTGTTGAACTTTATAATAATGAAGGTGTTATAGCTGTGGAAAATAATATCGTTCCTCAGGGGCAACAGATGAGTTTCGTGGTAACGTTGTCTCCGTTTCTTTATAAGGATGCGTGGCGTCGTAATTCAGACCAGTCTTCGCTAATATCAAGTATCGAATGGCAGATACTTGACTTATAATAGTTAGGGTGTTTCCCCCTCCTGTCTCAGGGGGAAAGTTTGGACATCAAAATATAAGGACATTCCTTTTTTGCAAAAATTATTTTCGACGAATGTCATTCGCTTGCTTAAATTTATTCGGCATAAAAATCGCGACACGATCATTTCCGCAACTGATGTTCCTAATAAAATTATACGGCTTAAGATGAGTCATTCAGGCATACAGGTTCTTCAACAGCACTTTTTGCCGTTTTTATACTCAATGATCAGTATTCAAAAAACCAGATAAGCCATTATTTTAAAATTTATTTTTATAGAAACTTACGATGCAAACTTCCTTTATCGCATCGTAAGAAACTAAACTAGTCTGACCATTTTGTTTGGCAGTGCGCAACCAACAATAAAGTTGTTTTATCGCTCAGTAATACCCTGACCCTTTCCGCTAGTTTGCCGTTCTGGCTTTCAAATTCATGCATGAATATTCCAGCGTACTGAACAAGCAAGATATTGAGTTTGGATGTTTAAAATCCTTTATGTTAATACGCCACTCTGCCCTGATCATTTCTTCCATTTAAGCTTTTTAAAAAATAAATTTTTCTCATTTAGCATGATAAGAATTCCAACTCCATTCTAAAAGAAATTCATTATTGTAAATTTTAAGTCTTTGAAAGATTTTACTAGATCTTTTAACTTATTAAAATGTATCTTTGAAAAAGTAGACTCTCTGCGGTACGCTTTGACAATACCATTTACCCCGATTTTTCACGCAGCGCGCCGGTCGCTTTCCGGCCCGGACGGAGCCCGACATGGTCCTGATGCCCGACGATGAACCGGAGCTGAGTCTGCCCGCAGTGGTCATTCCACCCGGTGATGAATGGCTGCCGGCGCTGTCCGGTGAGAACGCTCCGGTCAGTCCCGCCCGGGCCTATCTGCTTTCCCTCAACTCCCCCCGCAGCCGGCAGACCATGGCCTCGTTCCTGGACATCGTCGCCGGCATGCTCGGCGCCGCGTCCCTGGAGTCCTGCTGCTGGGGCAGCCTGCGGCGCCATCACGTGATGGCCGTGACCGAACTGCTGCGCGACACCGGCCGGGCCACGGCCACGGTCAACACCTACCTTTCGGCGCTGAAGGGTGTGGCGAAGGAAGCCTGGATGCTGAAGCTCATGGATGTCGAGAGTTTTCAGCACATCCGGGCGGTGCGTAACCTGCGCGGCAGCCGTCTCCCGCGCGGCAGGGCCCTGCCACAGAGGGAGATCCGCGCGCTGTTCGGTGCCTGTGAGGCCGATGATTCCAGTATCGGCATCCGCGATGCGGCGATGCTGGCCGTCATTCTCGGCTGCGGCCTGAGACGGTCGGAGGCCGTGGGGCTGGATTTACGTGACGTTGTCACAGATGAGCGGGCACTCCGGGTGCTGGGCAAGGGCAACAAGGAGCGGCTGGCCTATATGCCGGCCGGCACCTGGCAGCGGCTGCAGAAGTGGGTTGATGAAGTTCGGGGAGAAAAAGACGGGCCGCTGTTCACCCGCATCCGCCGCTTTGACACCCTGACCAACGCCCGTCTCACCGATCAGGCGGTGTACCATGTCCTGCAGGTCCGCCAGCGCCAGGCCGGGATAGCGAAATGCGCGCCGCACGACCTGCGTCGAACCTTTGCCACCGCCATGCTGGATAACGGCGAGGATCTCATCACGGTGAAGGATGCAATGGGTCACGCCAGCGTCACCACCACCCAGCAGTACGACCGCCGGGGTGAAAACCGTCTTAAATCCGCCCGTGACAGGCTGATGCTGCCGTGAAAACTGGCTGATGAGTATATGATGATTAATATCTTAATATGATGTTAAGATTTTAATTATCAGGTTGTTGCTCATGGCAAGACCTGTTACTGCTGATGGCCTGCCGCAGACTTAATGCCTGAAACGGATTGCGGATCGTGATAGCAGTCAGCAGATGCCCGCTGGATGCCAGCATGTTTTCCTCTCAGGCAGGTTCACTGACTGAATGACACTGCAGGAGACAGTAAGAGTCCGAAATACCGGCCTGACCGTCTTGGGGCTGAGCCGCTATCACCTGTGCACTGGGATATAAGAGCCATTTACGCCCGCAAGGGATTCTGGATGCGAGGCTATTTAAATACAGACCACAGACGTTAATCCTGCTCACTTATTGTCTGCAGCCAGATCTTAAATAAACCAAAGCCTTACATAAAGGCCACGGTCATATCATAAGAATTTTACAAACTTTAAAGTTCAGAACCATGTTTTGGAAAGTCATAACTGCTACTCGAATCGCTTATAAATTAGCTTTAAATACACACTCTCCACATCGGCAGAAACCGGATATAGCAAAAAACAAAAAAAACAGTTATTGTTATAATCAACCGGCTGCTTCCCTTCTTAACCGGGGTGGTTTGGAGCCGCGTCGCGGCCGGTTACACTGCTTCATAATGACGGACTTAGCATTTTTCCTGGATCGCTACGTTACTGTACTTCACTTAAGTATATTTTGTTGTTGATTTTATTGTGAAGACAAAGAAGTCTGATGTTATTTTTGCTCTCCTTAGCCTCACCTTCGAGCAGTAAACCGGTCACGCCAGCCTCATCAGGAAAAAGTATGGGTTCGGAGATATGCTCTTTTTTTATTTCTGAAGAAGACAGACACCGCTGTTCCACCTCATCGAAATAATCTTTCCAGCTTTGATCTGATGAAGAGATAGCGCTGTATGAACATAAACAGGTAACGAGTAACACTACAACTTTTCTTTTGAACATAACATATCACTCTGATATTAGATTGTAAAATAACCGGGAAGTAAGTCTTCCCTCCTCACCGTAATTCTGACATGAATAAAATGTTATAAATGTATCTCAGGAAAATAGATTAATACGGCCATCAAAGCATACTGTGCACTGAGGATTACGATACTGCCAAGACTATATCATCAGGGATTTCTCTCCTGCTCGCTTGCCTGTGTGTGATAGCGTGAGCCCTCAGCAACCATCAGGGAAAGATAATGAGAGCCTGTAGTCGAGCGAAGATTAAGGTATGTGAAGCCAGTATTGCGTCTGAAGGGGATGATGTTGGTGTGTCATTTTATGCTTTTTTTGCCAACAAGAATGATGCACCGGAATGCCCCATGAAAATATCCCTTTGGTGGATTATGGAAATGAAACTGGACCACTTTGAGAAAGCCAGAAAAATCATATCTCTCGTATAGACCTGGCACATTGCTTCTGCTTGACTCGCCAGGTGCAGAGCCTGAAATCTGCATATCTGTGAGGGGCTATAGCCATTGGCATCCACTGTTTCCGGGATACCCGGCTTTTTTATCTGCAGGTAGTTCAGATCTTTATTATGTCTCCCCTGGCCGGCCTGTTTACCACGTGCGTATGCGCACTTTTCAATTCCTTGTTTTTGCCGCTGACGGCGGCTAAGCCACTCCTTCTGTAACACTGAGGCCATCAGCTCGATCGGCATGTTATTGATGGCGGTTATCACTGCGTGGGTACCGGAGACATTCGCAACTTTATGAAAGTGCAAAGGGGATATGGCCACAGCGGCCATATCGGCTGTACGGCAGGGTGTTACGTCAGTGGAACTGATATAATCACAAATCGTACGGGACATAATTTGTTCTTGCGCTCTGGCTCATCAGCACTTCAGTGTCTTTATATTCTATCATCTCGGAATCACCGCATATTGCCTGATTATCCGAACGACCTTTTGGTGAACTCTGCCCCATACACCATGATGCCGCCAAAAAGAGTGCCGTGTTTGCAGCGCCGATAACATAGTGGAGCGATCTTGAAAAACTGTATAAGCCAGAATTCATGGTTGTATTACGATAGAGGTTTTCGTTATAGTCTGGATTATTACGCCATTCACCAGTCAGCTGACCTCTCCCGCTGACGGGATCCCATACAAACTGCCGGGCCCTGACAATCTGATTTGAAAGAACAGAGCGTAGTGCGCCGATTTCACGCTGCGGACCATAGACTAAACGCAGGGCATTCAAATGGTCTCTTGCTGCAGTCCCCATAAACCAGCGAGAACTTTCATTCTCAATGATACGGTTAAAGTCATACATATTATTGGTTTGTGCGATTTCATAAACCCAGGATGTCCTGACCCGTAATGAGGGATTAAGATTGAATCGCGCAGTGCCGATACGGGCCGCCGTGTCTATATTATCCGTTGTTGCTATCCATGCAGAGGTTCTGTCCCTGACCGACGCGCCGGAAACATGTTCATCAACGCTGTCATTGGTCCCGTAAGACTGAAAACCATTTGCAAAAATATCTGACGGGTCCCTGTCATCAACCCGGTATACGACATGTTCAGGTAAGTTGACGGCAGTCACTGAACCGCAAAAAAACAGTGAAGTAATAAGAAGTAAAAATCTGCCCACGCAGTATCTCCCGATTGAAGATAAAAATCCCTGATTGTATAAGGTTACTCATTAGTGCGCACGACTGAAAAACTCACGATGCTCCCATTTCTATCGCAATCCATCGTGTATACCTTCTGATGCAGGTTCATGGCATTCTGAGCCATGCTGTAAAGGAATTTCATGTTCCAGAAATAATCCTTTTCAACAAAAGGGACGGGTTCAGCAGGGTTAGGTTTTCCGTTCATACTGTCTGAAAGATAGAGTGCAGTAACCCCCTGGCCTTTGTAGTTACCGGATATCCCAATAATGAATTTGTTCGCATGGCATGGTTCCGTAATGTATTCTGCAGATAAGGCCGGTGCTGAGACAGCAGATAATAAAATCAGTGCGGGGATATTTACTTTCATTTTTTAACCTTTGCTAACTCTATGATTTTAATAATTGAATGTTTTTTTCCTACCTGTCTGGTAGAAACGGCATATGAAAAACAAACAGTGTAGTAATAATTTCATGTCATGCATAAAAATATCGTATTTATGATTTCCAGGTAACTCAATCAGATTTTTTTTCCAAAAGATACCGAATGAGGTTAACATAGTCCAGATCATTGCCTTCACTAATTCTTTTTCGAGTACTCATCACGCTGTCATTGATCAGATACTCCCCCTTTATATATACAGACGGAACGCTTGTAACATTAAATTTCTGGATCATTTCTTTTCTTTTTGAATTATACCATATAATATTACCCTCAAATCTAAATGGGTTTTTAGAGATGAGTTCGTCAAGACGCTTCGCAAAACCTGAAATATTTACAATCATACTCATTTCAGCATCAGCATTTATATCACGCCCTGAATATTTAAGCCCCCTCATATTATGAAAAACATTATAAAAAAAACCTTCACTTGACACTTCATAATTTTTAATCAAAAAACCATTTGAACTTTCAAGATGCCATCTCTCCGCAAGATAATTATCATAAGGACTGAAAAAATCTACGGGGATTAACTCAACATCATATCCACGAACATTTAAATACCTAAGCAACCCATTTTTATAAATTAATTCATAACTTTCCCTGGAAGCAAATGAAAAGAAAACAACAATCTTACTGGCACTCTCCACTTTTTTAGCTAAAGGAAAATACTCTCTGTAAGCCTGATATTCTTCATTCTGCACGGAGTGTGCACTTAATGAAAAAAGAGACATGAATAGCGAACAACATACAACAGACAAGGCTTTTTTCAATCTGAAAATCCTTTATGTCAGTAAGTTTTTAACAAAATATCTCAAAAAACACTAACCATACAATGCATTTACAGAAAATTACACCGGTAAGTTTCCCTTACAGTATTACTTATGATGGTGGTGACTTAGAAACTAAAATTGTGACCCGTGGCATTTTATTATTATTTCAGGAATGATAAAACAAAGGAATAAATATGAAAATAATTATTATCCTGGACCAGTGATTTAAGCTGTTTGTTCATTCATATCTGCACACACATCCTTATCTCCATCATATAATGTCCCGGGTTAAGAAATATGTTTAAAATCCGAAAGGGAAAATTATCGATCACCGTGGCGCTGATGTTTATCGTTACGGTCAAAAGCAGCACTTCAGGGCGTTGAAGACCAGTATAATATGTCGATGGAAACCGGGCCCATGTCCCTGTTCATCATTCAGGGATATGGTTAGCTATATATAGCCTGATGTTCACCATTGTGGGATCGCTGCCCTTTTTTTTACTTTCCAGGCCCGAGAGATGACAGAGAATAACTGATCGCACCTTTGTTGTACGTCAACCTTACCTTATGCGCACGCAGCAACAGTCTACGTGCCTGTGTTATCAGCACTGGCACGGTTCTGTTTAACCGGTATAGCTGCGTAAGCGAAAAATTCAGAGTTTCATTAAGCCTCCAGGAGCAGCCAGCTTTCAGTATGCTGCTGAAAACATATTCGCCTGATTAGTTTTTTCCGCGGAGCCGCTCCGGGAAAATGTGCACTGTCGTGTGTTCTGCCGCCTCATTCCGGTTAACGGATACCCGTTTTTCTTAAACTACGCCATTTTTTTAGCCGAATCAGTGCCTCATCAAGCACATCCGCGGGCTGAACCAGAGCAATTCTTACCATGCTCACTCCTCCGGGGCCGAAACCGCTGCCGGGGGTAACCAGAACGCCGGTTTCATCAAGCAACTGCTTAGTATTGGTTATGTCCAGCAACTCATTGGCTAAGTAGAACGGCGCACAAGGAAAGCAAACCGCTTTCGCTGCTATGCCCGCAACTGAACAGTTCTACGGAGCGTTAATTGCCAGACGGTACATTTCTTCTAGAGCAAGCAAACATCTGAGCGTCAGCTTCTGTTCCCTGCTACACATAACAGGATTCATAGAGCATTCTTGATATCAACGTACCGCGCCGGCG
The DNA here is from genome assembly GCF_034427575.1 of Enterobacter sp. D2. Taxonomy (NCBI): domain Bacteria; kingdom Pseudomonadati; phylum Pseudomonadota; class Gammaproteobacteria; order Enterobacterales; family Enterobacteriaceae; genus Enterobacter; species Enterobacter sp. D2. Next base: position 46,649 of record NZ_JAXQPP010000010.1, on the reverse strand, counting down.
GGAGTTCTCTCTAACCTGTTCTGTGGCGGTAACGAGTTCGTTCAGCGTCATCTGATAATTCATCATAGATATCTCCAGTGGACCAGGAGCATCCTGAGTTTTGTGTACCCGATGCTTGTGTCACGACGCCAGGCAGGCAACAAAAAATATGAATTTTCTCAGTACAATTATACGCCGGCCCTGAAACTCTGGTGTGTCTCTTCAGATAAAAAGTCCCATTGCGGGACAACAGACTTGTGATAGTCCTAAAATGGGACTATCATCATGACATGAAGATAATCGCTATCAAGACACTGAGGGATTTCTGGACGGCGAATCCCGATGCAGAGCAGCCGCTAAAAGCCTGGGTAGACGAAGCCAGTAAAGCTGAATGGAAAACTCCGGCAGAAATCAAAGAACAATACCGCAGTGCCAGTATTCTTAAAAACAGGCGAGTGGTTTTTAATATTAAGGGAAATGACTATCGGTTAATTGTTGCGATTGCATACCAGCGAGGATGGATGTTTATCAAATTCATTGGTACGCATAAAGAATATGACAAAATAGATGCTGAAACTGTCAGCCTGGAGTAAATCCTATGCAGATTAAACCAATTAAAAATGAACAGGACTATGAAGCCGCGTTACGCGCTGTGGAGCCTATGTTTGATAACGAACCTCCTGCCGATACCCCGGAGGGAGACTTTTTTGAAATTATGTGTGTGTTGATTAATGAATACGAAAACAAACACTTTCCTGTCGAAGCCCCAGACCCGATTGAAGCTATTAAGTTCAGGATGGAACAGCAGGGGCTGACGGTAAAAGATCTTGAGCCGGCAATTGGAAAATCTAACCGGGTCTATGAAGTGCTTAACCGCAAACGTAATCTGACGCTGCCCATGATCAGGAAATTACATACAATGTTTGGCATTCCTTTAAAAAGCCTCGTTGGAGGATAAGCCGAGTTGAAATTTACGTGATCAATAACCGCAGTGTATGCAACCTGGGATAACGAATAATGAAACGGAAGTTTTTCTCGCTGATCCTGTTCGTTGTGGCGTTTTCGGCCAGTGCAGATTTCAGCGGCCGGATTGTGCGCGTGCTGGACGGGGATACCGTTGAGATGCTTGAGCCAGGAAACCAACTGACGCGCATTCGTCTGGCCGGCATCGATGCGCCGGAAAAGAGTCAGCCCTTAGGCCAGCGTTCCCGTCAGGAACTCTCATCGATGGTGGCTCAGCGGCATGTAATCGTCACCGGAAGTGATAAGGATCGCTATGGACGTCTGCTCGGTACCTTGTGGCTTGGCGTGACGGATGTGAATGCCGAACAAATACGCAAAGGCCTGGCCTGGGCATACCGGTACCACGGAAAACCCGCCCGGCCAGACTACGCTGTTCTGGAGGCCGAAGCCCGCCGTCAGTCAGTCGGACTCTGGTCAGAACCGGGTCAGACAGAGCCCTGGCGCTGGCGTAGTCTGCATCAGGATGAGCTAAAAAAGAATAATGATTAAGGAGATTTCTGAATGACGTTAAAATTAACCGAAAGCAAGCTGGAAAACCTTGTTGATACTTTAAATGCCATCATATGCGGTGAGTTAAATATTACACGTGAGCAGCGTGAAAATATGGTCAGGACGGTTGCAATTCTGGGAGGGTTGACGGAACGGCAGCGCCTCATCACTGCGGAAAAAGAAGCTAAGAAGCAGGTAAAAGAAGAAAAGGAAAAACAACCACGCCTTCCGGATGAAGTGTTTCCGCGTTCCGGAAAACCGTGGGTACAGGAGGACCTGGACCTTATTCATTCGATTATTGCTGATATTCCGGATGACAGAATCGACGATCATATACTCTGGCTGTCGAAGAAACTGCAGCGTACTCCTTATGCCATCACCATGAAAATTGTCAGTGAAGGCCGTATGAACGAGGAATGGTCTAAAGGCTGGAAGCCAGCCGCAAAATCTATTCGTGCGGATTTTGCTCTGGTCAGGGCAAAGACTTCATCAAACAATACAGATAATTAATGAACGTTCGTCACTCATATGAAATGAGTTGATAAAGTAACTAAAATTTATAACGTTAATATGAAAATTTTATCAGGAATTTTCCTGCTCAACTAAATATAATATTCATGCAGCCGATAATAAGAGTGTAAGAAAGGGGGCGGTGTGAACGATTTTCATATTTTAAGTATTTGTATTCAGAATAAGGATGTGGCAGGCGCAATGCGCGTGCTGCGTGATAAATCAGAATTTGCGGTGCGCAAGATTCTGGAGAAACTAAAGGCCAGGGTCACAACGCAAACCGGCAGGGCATTCTGGCATTATGTTCAGGGCTGGCTGTTAACCGCGTGTCGCCAGGGGAATCTACAGCATGAATCGTTCAGTACCCGACGTTCTACCCACTATCCGGAACGCCAGCCAGCTCAGTCCCGCTGCTCTCGATATGGTCAAGCTTCTAGCACTTCTGGCCATGATTATCGACCACACCAATACGGTGTTTCTGTCGCCAGCCTGGCCGGTGATGTATGCGCTTGGCCGGATGGCCTTCCCCCTGTTCACGCTTATATGGGCGATGAACGTACAGCGCACCCCGGAACGACTGCAGAAGAGAGCCAGTCGCCTGTGGATCTGGGCTGTCATCACGCAGCCGGTGTTCAGCCTGGCCTTCTGGCATCACCAGCCCTGGTGGGTCCTGAACATTCTGTTCGTGTTTGCCGGCGTCACGCAGCTGATTGCCCTGCAGTACCAGCACGGCCTGAAAGGAATGTTTGCGGGATATCTGCTCCTGGCCCTCATGATTTGGCCCCTGCAGCCGGCAAGCTACGGGCTGGCAGGAATAACGCTGGCCATCAGTATGGCAACGGTTTCTGGCAGCGATACACCCGGAGTGCAGCGGCTGGCAGCCATCACTGCCGTGCTGTCACTGATTTGTTTAAACGGGTTATCGCATCTCCTGGATATGCCCGCAGAAACATTATTACTGGCCACGCTGCCTACTCTGGCATTCCCCCTGGCAGTGGTTTCATTCTGCAGGCAAATCTGTCCGGAGGGCCGCAGGCGTTTCATGCCGCGTAATTTCTTTTATTATGCTTACGCCGGTCACCTGGGGATTATTGGTCTGGTACAGTATACTTTCGCCTGATTAGGGAGGACGTGATGGCTATCAGTGAGAAAGAGCTGCTTGAGGCAGGTTTCAGCAAGAACGAAGTGGACAATTTACAGGGCCGGCTTGCAGCAGGCGGAGGCACCATGCAGCATCTCATCGATGCGCTCTCACGGCGCTTCCGGGTGTCGGTATGGATCACTGTCGCGCTGGTTCTGGTTATGCTGGTCACCCTCATTGCCGGCAGCCGGACACACATTCTTTCCGGGGGCATGAGTTCCCTTGTAGTCCTGATCATTGCCTGGGTGACCTTCCCTCCTGTACTGGGCTGGAAAGCATTCCGCCTGCAGAAGACTATTTCCCGGAAGGCTCAATAGTCAGTAAATCAAGCGCCACTTTGGCTTTAACCCCCCATCCCGCAATTTTAAGCGCCATTGCGGGACGGGGGGTGCCGGATACTTTCCTGAAGAAATCGGGCCGGGTCCAGTACCACAGCCGTTGTGCTTCGGGTTTCAGCCTCAGGCCATACGCGCCGTAGACTTCGCTGAAGAGTGTGACAGCCTTATACGTCCCCAGCCCCTGCTGCCGGCTGAAGCCCAGAAATTCAGCGATCTCCATCGAGCCGTCAGCGAATATTCCCTCCGTCTGCTTATCACCGAGGAGGTTGTGCGCGGCTTCCCGTGAAATCGTGTTAAAGCCATTTACGACAATCACCGCGCCGGCCACCACGCCCACCGGCGTCATTGAGGACATCATGACGATCCCACCAAAGATGGCCGCACCGGCCACCACGACGTCGACCGCTGAAATGATGTAACCCACAATTTTATTCTCATCCCGGACAACCTTCACCTCGGCATAGAGTTTTGCATAGCCGGTTCTGAGCGATCGGGACTGCTCCAGCAGGCTGGTATTTTCAGCCCGTAAGGCCCGCAGACAGGCCATACAGTCATCATCCGTTTTCGCCCGGCGTGCGGCCTCAAACTGGGCCATGATGAATGCCCTGATCTCATCCACAAACTGAATCCGGATGAAACCATCCTGGAGATGCATAGCCGCCACCGTGTTGGCCGTATTCACCAGTTTCCGGGCCTCCAGGTTGATCATGGTTTCGGCCCAGGCATGGGGATTCTGGCCGGGTAAAAGCAACGTGTCCATTTTATCGCCTCGCTTATCTGTTTCTGAAAGCATATTCCCGAAACGAGTTTTGACAACAAAAAATGGGCACACTGTCCTGCAGAACTCACTGATGCCGCATCGCGGCATGGAGGCGCCAGCTGAGGCCAGACAGGGAGAGAATGCCGACGGGCGCCGTGACCGGCGTAAGCCGCTGCGGTTTGAAAGGTTCTGCCTGTCCCATCCCTTACCCTGCAAAGCCATATCCGGTAACCGCCACGCCTGATGGTGACGTGCGCGGTCGGAGTGAGCCCGTCGAGGCCAGAGGCCGCTGACGGGCTGTATCTCCGCGTTAGCGCCGTGAGGCGCTTACGAGCGTGTACAGCGGGCTTGCCGCAACGCTAACTGCAGCTTCTTTGATTTCTAGTTACAACATCCCTCTTAAAGCGAGGGTGTTCCGGCCCTTCGGGCCGGGGCGGCGTCTGTTTAGCAGGGGTCAGGTATGTATGCTGTGCCGGGTTCTGGCGAGAACGGGGCCCGGCGCTTGCGACGGGAGGTACTTTTGATTTCCTACTGAGCGCGCGGCCGTGAGGCCGCTGCATGCGAAGGCATTTTACGTTATCCACAGAGTGGCCGAAGACAAAGATCTACTCTGGAATGTAATGAACAGAGAGATAAAAAAGGTGAAGTAAGACTGTTTTGCGGAATGTCTTTTATTCATTTCCGGGTTACTTCACTTATTCGTTTGCGGATTTCTGTGTAAAAAAAAGAGACTGTGGCCATTGCGGGCCATAACGACCGGCAGAGCGTCATGGTGACCGGAAGAAGAAAGGAGTGAAGGATGAAAAATGAGCAGAATGGCCGAAAAAAACAAGCACGAAAAGCCCCGGTGAGGGGCCTGTAAACAAGAAGACTGTTGTGTCGTCTGTGACTAGTCCGGTGGAGAAAGCGCCAGATCCAGCTGGTAAAGATGCTGGATGGCCAGCGCCTTCAGGCGCTCAGATGTGCACCAGTACGCTTCATCAGGCGGCATGGTGCGATAAATCCATTCAGACATTGCATGGAGTCGTTCATCTGCCGGCAGCTTAATCAGATTGTTGGCACGTTTACGCTCCGCGCCTTTTTTGCGGCGGTAAACGAGTGCCTCCTGACGCTTACGGCCAGACCAGCATTTCCGCGCAGAGTGGGCCTGAACATCATCATGTTCGCTCATCACCCCTTCCCGGATCAGCTGCTCACGCTCGGCGCTCTGACGGAGCTTCTTCTCCTGTTCTTTAAACAGCTTGTCCATATCGACGCCCAGCATCTGGAATCCCACAGGGGTGATATAGACATACGTTGGCAGCCAGGTGCGGGATTCACGATCCCAGGCGCGTTCTTCTGCGAGGCCCAGAACGCCAAACCGTACCTGTTCCTCAATAAGCCGTGAAAGGCGTGACACCGTCACCTCCGTTTCAGGAATGACATTGCCTTTTGCGTCCTTTGCACTGAGTTCTTTTGCAAGACGGGAGATACACATGCCGACGGTATGCTTGCCGGCATCACAGAAGCTGATGAGCACTGGCCAGAGCGCATCGAGCAGGCGCTGACGTTCGGGACGGAAGCCATATTTACGTCCCGCCTTACGGCGGCCGGCGACATAGAGAGGGTGACGAGAAACATGCATGCGCAGGCTGACCTGCCCGGTTTCTTTATCTTTTTTCACCAGGCGATTGTAGGCATGACCGAGCTGTCCGGAGAGCTTTTTATAATGCTCCGGGCGATACCAGGCCGGGTTCTCACATTTGGCTTTTGTGGAATGCTCACCGCGTTTGCGGCGGGTGAGTTTTTTGACTGGTGCAATGAGGAAATTACCCTGAGTGCCGGCATCGACATCCTGCCAGAAACGGGTTAACTCATCTTTCGGTAGATCTGACCAGTGAACAGAAATCTGATTGTCATTCACGGCGGCCTGTTCTTATGGCGGCCGGGTGTTGTTTTCTATGGTGCATGCGTTATAATCCTTCACAGGCAACGCGCCTGCTTTTGGACCCCCTGATATCTGACTCTTCCGCCAAGTTGATGACAGATTTCGGGGGGTTTGTGCATTCAGGCTCCGGGAAATCCCGTCACCTGCTCCTGAACGTTTTACTGGACACGTCCTGTCCCTGTTTGTTTCCGGAAGTCCGCATTTCTTCCGTAAAACCATCTTCTGCCACCCGTCAGCCTCACCACAAAGCTGTCAAACCGTCAGTTTGAGTTAGGTCACAAAAGTAATCTGAATCAACAATCTGTCCCACCACAAGACGATCGCTGACGATCCGAATACTACCTTCTCGTCAGTAATTTTTCCAGATGTTAGACCAGATAACCGTCCATAGTTTGCATGCTAATTGTCCTTAAGGGACTATAACCGGCAGCGCTCGCCGCAGTATCAGGCCGGCAGGCCTGATCGAGGAAGCGCAGGAGAACGGAACGGGAAGATGGCATTTACGCGCGGAACATGAAAAACAGTCTCTGGCGGGAGACGTTCTTCGGACTGAGGATCATTTCACTTTGGTGGCTTTCCGGATTGCTGCCTGAAGTCTTTCAGCGGTTACGGCTTCCGGGAACACCGTGATGGTGTCGGGAGTCGCCCCGCTAACGGGCATGACGATGATCCCCGGCGTTCCGGTGAGTCCCAGTTCCTCTGCCAGGTTACTGTTTTTCTCAAGGGACGCGGTATGGTCGCCCGGCACAGAGGCGGCCAGCCCTGCCTTTGACGCTGCCGCGAGTATATCCTCCGCCGTCAGCTTGCCTTCATTATGGCCGGTGGCGTAGATGGCATTGTGATAGGTGACATAGGCCTGCGGCCCTTTCTTTTGCCAGACCGTCAGCCCCTGCTGCGCAGCCTGAAGTGAAGCTTCCCAGCGTCCACCAAATATTGGCCACTCCTTAAAGAGGTAGCGGACGTCCGGCTGCGCTTTCATGACCTTCTCTAGCTCCGGCGCGAAGCGGCTGCAGAACACGCACTGGTAATCAAAGAATTCAATCACCGCGACCTTTGCATTATCAGGCCCGTAAGCCGGGGTGTCCGGATCATGCAGAAGGTTCGCCTGATTCTCCATCACGCTGAGTGCAAACATCTTCTGCTTACGTGTCTCCTGCTGTTCCTGCAGCTTACGACTGACCGTCACCAGTATCTCCGGGTGCGAGACCAGGTAGTCAGCAGCGATTTCGCCGATACGTGCCTCCTGCTCCGGGCTGAATAAGGGCTGAGGGGCCGAAGCGTGTGCCATTGAAATAAAGCCAATGTATGTTGTAACTATTAATACTGCTAATTTTTTTGCTTTCATAGCCTGATTCTCATGATTAAAAGGGGGATTAACGTTCTTTCTGAATGGTCCGGGTGAGGGTCTGTTCTTCACGCTCCGGCATGCAGCCGCGTTCAGTATTTTCTGCCGCCCTGAGCATGTCTCGTTCAGCGTTTGCCAGATCTGCAATCACACGCGATGCCCGCGACTGTTCACCAGCGGTCTTGTCAGCACCTTCCAGCTCGCTTCTGACGCCTGCAGCGGCTTTTATTTCCTGTCCATCGGTGTTTTCCTCACCTCTGACCCTGGCGATCACATCCGCATCCGGGTTGAGTGGTTCCGGTTTACGCGGGTTAATGTCTTCCGGTTTCAGTCTGATCACCTCTTCCTGTGGAACTTCCGCCAGCAACGACTCCGGCTGCCTGCTCCGTCCGGCTTCTTCATTGCGAACCTGGTCTGCCAGCATTTGCTCGCGCAGCTGCTGTACGTTCTGTTCGTCCGTCAGCGTGGAGACAATACCCGGCGACACATCCTGTTTTGTCCCACCGCTTACCTTAAGCAGCCATGCTGAAGGCGGTTCATCACCGGTCTGCCAGACCACGCCGTCCTTTGGATGATTTCGTACTGTATCGAGTGCAGCCGTCAGGTCGCTGGCCACAATCGTGTTTCCGGACTGACTCCGCTGCAGCACGGCGCCACGGGCACGCTCTGTCATGACCATTCGTGTCTCCCCCTGAGTCATCCGTCCTTCCGGGCTGGAAACCAGGGAAACCAGGGCCAGGCCCGCACTCCTGCCATTGTTGTCATACACCGGCAGCGCCAGCGCCGGTTCAGGAAAGCGCCGGGTGGCCGGGATGATTTTTGCCGTCAGTGACGCATCCTGCATGCCCTGATGGCGCACCCAGGCGCGACCGATGGCCGTTTTATTCACCGGCTGCCCCATTGCCCAGATGGCTTTCGCCTGTTTGCGCTGCGTTTCCGGTGCCAGCGCATCGTGCGCAGTTTTGATATCACGCTCCGGTGTTTTTACCGCCTTAACCCAGTCCGCTTTCCCGTCGGTGTATATCTGGACGTGCTCTTTCACGCGTGAGGCTGAAATGTAGAAGGCACGACGGGAAGCCAGTGCCTTACGTCCGTCTTTCGTGCCCTCAAGCGCAATGACATAATCACTGCTGGCCCCCTGTGCGCCGTAGCCGGTGACGGCCCAGCCGTAGTCGATATGCTGCTGCGCCCGGACCTTCTCCGGATTGATGGTGACGCGACCGTTCTCCCCTTTCAGACGGATATTCCCCTCCTCGCTGACCGACTCCACCGTATAGCGCTGGTTGGCCATCTGCCCCTGTTCGCGATCGGTCGCCGTGAACTTAAGCAGATCGCCGGAACGGACTTCCATCTCGCTGCGGCGAAACAGCTGCACGTCACCGGTGATCAGCTCCTTCGGTGAAATCAGAGCAATCTTCCCTTCCTCATCACGTACCGTCACCGTTCTGCCGTTACGGTCAACAGCCACCACATCCTGGTAGCGGTCACCGCGTTTAACCACCATCCCTGCTTCCCAGGCCTCTGTTTTGTTGAACTCATGGCGCGTATGGGTGATTTTATCGAGCACAGGCACAGCCGGCTGATGAAAGTTGTCGTCCGTGTCCACCCAGGGTGCAATCCACAGGCGCTGCGTGGCGTCAGGAATACGCTGAACCGGAACGCGGCCTGCAGTGTTAGGCGCTCTCATGGGTGTAACCCACGAACGTCGATTTTGAGGCGTAGCTCTTGGCAAAGACGATATGACCAACCACCCGGAAACCGGCCGTTTTCCACGCATTCAGAAACAGATCCGCGCGGTTCCAGGCATAGAAACTCACCATCAGGCTGTCATTTTTCAGCACGCGGTACATTTCATGACAGGCGGGCTGGAGCCATTCTGCTGAGTTGTCCCCGGCCAGGGTGCGGCCGGTATGGCAGAATGCACACTGATAATGGATTCGCGCCGTTATCTTACATGTGTGCCTTTGATTTCAGGACGTCCCCGACCGGAGACGTCTTTTTTTTGAGTCGGATATATGGCAGGTGAAAGTGTGAAGTGATTATGTGATTATCAGCGCCGAAAACATCTTAAGGGTTTTCACCTGTAACGAATTGCATGGCTTCAGGACACCCCCTCCCCGGATGGTGTCCTTTTTTTCAGCGCCCCTTCACGTGGTCGATAGCGAACTGCAGCGTGTCCCAGTTAAAACCGATGCCTGCATCGTGGCTGTGGTCGCAGATACGCATGGCTTCTGCAATTTCCTCCTCCGACAGACTGCCATCAAGCGACAGAAAATCATCTTCCAGCCAGAACGTCCCCATACACAGTGCATCCGGTGGGTACTGCTTCAGCCTGGCGATGAGCCCTGCCACCGTCACATCATCACGACATGCAGGCCGCGACGGCAGGACGCGATCGGCGATGTCGTTCCAGCACCAGTCATCGCACTCCGGTACAGGTTCCAGCAGGGTCTGTAATTCCACGCCCGGCAGCAGTGAGAGCTGCTCCAGAACCTCCCCCAGAGAAAGTCGCTCTCCGCTGGCATCTTCACTCCCCAGGTAATGGTGATTGATATAGACGGCAAACTCGCCGTTATCGAGTTCAATACAGGTCAGTCTGAACATGGTTGTGTCCTCAGCATCCGGCACCCTCTTGCGCCGTGCCGCCACAAAAACACGGCGTAAAGCGGAGGACGCCAGGGCGACGCCGAAGCCGCAGCGCAAGCCCTTCACGGGCTGAATGCACCGTGCAGGGTGAGGACGGAGACAACGTGAACCCTTGCGACCGCAGCGGCCGGGTTAGCGTGAAGGCACGGCGGGTAATTTTTTACGGGAGATATAAAACGGAGGGAAAATTTCACATTAAATTAAAATGTGATTTACATCACAAAACAATACATTATAATCGCCGAAAAATTAAGCGTTTAGTTTTGACGGCAGGGATGAGATGTCACCCTGCCGTTTTTTTCTGAAGTGTACGGGGCCGGATTTAACGCGCAGGAGCTGCACCAATACGTCTCAGCGCATCCTCTACTTCACGCAGCCCAAAAATATCTTCCGACGACTGCTCTTTTCCGGACAGGCTACATACCGTAAAGACGGCATTTGATGCGGATAATCTCTCGCGGAACAACGCCTGCAGTGCCACAACGACCAGCGTACGTTCGTCTCCTGTCAGCTCTTCAAGCTGCATACTGTTTCCTTCAGGTTAATGTTCATATTCATCCCCGCCCCTCTGGTTTTTTCTCGTCAAACGCCAGGAGAACCCCGAGGCCGATCAGTGAGGCATAGCAGACCTGCATCGCGATTGTGACCGGCAGGGAGATGTTATCAACCAGAACGCCGGGAACCACGACGGCCACGCCTGCCAGTATCATTCCCCTGCCGGTCTTTTTGACCCGTTCCGGCCACTGAGATTCAGGCACGTTCCGGGCGCGCAGAAAGTTATGAATGCACTGCACTGCTTTTTGTTTAATCACTGACATGCTCTAGTCTCCGAATGCCCGGCGCATATTTTTCTTTATGTTGGTCGCTTCTGCGGATACCGGTGCGGCAGGCTCCGCTGGTTTCTCCGGCACTGCAGCCATACTCACGTCAGCCGTACCAGCCATCTGCTGAACCAGAACCTGCAGCTCGCTGACCGTGCCGGGCGGTACCGGCATACTGGCCAGCAGCCGCGGCAGCTCCGGTGCGGTCGTATGCAGGGCCAGACCGGTGATAATCAGGTTTCTCAGCAGCTCTCCGCGCAGGCGGGATGACACGCCCGTCAGCACACGCTCAACCCTTTCACTGCTCCGGTCATCCTGAAGCGTCAGGGTGTAACGCCGGCGCTGGTATTCCGTCTCAGGTGACATGGCCAGAGCCGCCACGCCACCATCAGGCTCATCAGGAAGTCCTGAGAGTGAAGACCAGGTGCCGGATACCAGCGCCATCACGGCACAAAGCTGGATGGCGCTCAGATGCCCGTCAAAGAACACCGGGATCAGCGCCGGTAAACGGGCATCCGTCTGGTACATCACCGCCCCGGCGGTGGCGGCGGTCCGGATGAAGTCACCGCGCAGGGGCTGTGAGATGGTGCTGATGGTCGCCATCGCCGCGATGTCGGTGCGATCGTCGCTGTGCAGATAGAAAGAATACTGGCCGTCCGGCACGTTTAGTCCTCTTTATTGTAAAGGGCAATCTCTCTGGCCAGCGCCAGCTGCGGATCGCCGATAACCTCGATACGGTCAGGAGCCAGAGGCCAGGCCTGACGGATAGCCTCTTCAATGAGGGATGCCCCTCCCCCGACCAGGAATACCCGGTTAACGTTCCTGAAGGCCGTCAGCTCACTGGTGACACGCGCCCCCAGGGAAGTTATTGCCTCTGTAATTTTGTTCAGAACATCATCAATTTTTCCGGCATCGTTGATCACTCGCTGCAGATACTGACGATCATTGCGGTTGCGGATGACCGTGTCAGCAATAAGCGCGCTGGTTTCGCTGTCTGCAGCCCGCAGTGCGCCTGCAGCTGCGCGGGTGACCTGTGACACGCCGACAGACGGATTGCCGTGTACCGCACTGATATCATCAAACTGTCCGACAATCACGCCGGCATCCAGCGTGGTTCCGCCGAGATCGATAATCAGGGTGGTCTCAGCGGGTCCGGGCTTCAGTTCCGCGAGACGGGAGAACGCCGCCGGCAGTGATTCCGGCATCACCTTCACGTCCGTTACGGTAAATGCCCTGCCCTTATTCAGAACCAGCTCACGCATCAGGTTTTCCCGTTTGCGTCGGATGTTCTCCTCGTTCCGCTGGCAGTCCCCGTCATAATACTCACTCAGGGGCAGCGTCACGGTCAGGCTCACCGGCTGCGGCTCAAGTCCGCTGTTCAGCAGGGCATGATGCACGGCCAGCAGGTTGAGATCACCATACTGGTATTCCACGTTTGTTGTCGGGATGGCATCCCGGCTGACGCTGTCCCAGGTGTATTTCAGCGTGCCCACCTGATAGTTGAACGTTGCGGCACTGAATTCCGCCACTTTCCAGCCATGCCGGAAGGAATTAGCCGAAACCCGGGTCTGCAGCTCCTTTCCTTCAAACCATGCCAGCTTAACATTAGTTGAACCATCATCGCAGTAAATATTCATCATTATGCTCCGTTAATTAAACTCAATTTGATACATATTATAAGAGCAAAATGGCAAAAAAAAGCCTTATTTCTCATTGTGAGTAATATAAATATCTCATAATGGGATTGAATAGCATTTTGAGTAACTTGGATTACTCATCCTGTTCATGAAGCAGGTGATCTGGATTATCCTCACTCTGTTAAATATACTGTATTTATAACCAGTATATTTAGACGTCAGGAGGAAAGATGAAACTGCAGCTTTTCAGCACCGGGAAAGCACTACCGGCACAGGCCCATCCGTTGTTTGCAGACCTGGCCAGCTGCGGTTTTCCCAGCCCTGCCGCTGACTATGTCGAGTCCGACCTGGATCTCCATGATTACTGCATACGGCACTCGAGCGCGACTTACTATCTCCGTGCCAGCGGTGACAGCATGTCCGACGGCAGCCTTTACAATGGCGATCTGCTGGTTGTGGACAGTGCAGAGAAGCCCCGGCACGGCGATATTGTTGTGGCCAGTGTGCAGGGGGAGTTTACGGTTAAACGGCTTCTGCTGACGCCACGACTGACGCTGCAGCCAATGAACGCCGCCTGGTCGTCGATTTATCCCGACCCGGATGATCTGGATATCTTTGGCGTCGTCACGCACATCATCCACCGCCCGAGGGAGATGTTCTGATGTTTGCCCTGGCCGATGTGAACAGCTTTTATGCCAGCTGCGAACGTGTTTTCCGCCCGGATTTGAAAGGAAAGCCGGTTGTGGTGCTCAGTAATAACGATGGCTGCGTCATCGCAAGAAGTGTCGAGGCAAAGCCCTGGATCAAAATGGGCACGCCGTGGTTTCAGATGAAAAACGAAAGGTACCCGGAAAAAATATACGCGTTCTCAAGTAACTATGAACTTTATGCCTCGATGTCAGCGCGCGTTATGAACTGCCTGGAGGAGCTGGCCCCCAGGGTGGAACAGTATTCGATTGACGAGATGTTCCTCGACCTGACCGGTGTTGAGCACTGCATGGACCTGGAGGACTTCGGCCGGCAGCGGCGTCAGCACGTGTATGACTGTACCCGTCTGACCATCGGCGTGGGTGCCGGGCCGACGAAAACCCTGGCAAAATCAGCCCAGTGGGCCTCAAAGGAGTGGAAACAATTTCGTGGCGTGCTCACCCTGACCCGGGGGAATCCTCAGCGAACGCGGAAACTGCTTTCACTGCAGCCGGTCGAAGAGATCTGGGGCGTGGGAAACCGTACTGCACGCAAGCTCAATGTTCTTGGCATCAGGACCGCGCTAGATCTGGCCCTGACGAACCCGGCCTTCATCCGGAAAAATTTCTCCGTCGTTCTCGAGCGAACTATGCGCGAACTGAACGGGGAAAGCTGCATGTCGCTTGAGGAAGCCCCGCCTGCGAAACAACAGATTGTCTGCAGCCGCAGTTTTGGCGAGAAGGTCACTGAATACGATTCGCTGCGCCAGGCTGTCTGTCAGTACGCAGAGCGGGCCTCTGAAAAGCTGCGGAAAGAGCACCAGTACTGCCGGCATATTTCAGTATTCATCAAAACGTCTCCGTTCGCCGTTAAAGAGCCTTACTACGGAAACGTGGCCACGGAGAAACTGCTTACCCCCACTCAGGACACCCGGGACATCATTGCGGCCGCCACAACGGCTCTGGAGCGTATCTGGAAGGATGGGCACCGGTATGCCAAAGCCGGTGTGATGCTGAATGACTTCACCGGCTCCGGCGTTTCGCAGCTGCAGCTGTTCGACGAACGTCCTCCACGTCCTCACAGCGCTGAGCTGATGAAGGTTCTCGATGGCATTAATCATTCCGGTCTGGGACAGGTCTGGTTTGCCAGACGAGGGATTGCGCCTGCATGGCAAATGAAACGCAATATGCTCTCCCCTGCGTACACCACCCGCTGGAAAGATATTCCCGTTGCGAGGATCAGATAAATTCTGCTTTTCAGAGAGAGCCAGTAGTGCTCGCCGCAGCCGAACGACAGGGCGAAGCCCGCGAGTGAGCGAGGAAGCACCAGGGAACAAAACGAACATAATCTTCTTACGCACCTAATGCAGGAATCACTGTAACGTCTCAAAATCGGTATTGTGATAGAAACAACTGAACAGAGTGGGACCGTGGTTCCAGTTAAATCCGGTGTGTGGCATCGACATTCTGGGCGGGGTTGTCGGTGAGTTCTGACAAGCAAGTAAGAGGTGGGACCATGGTCCCAGTTAAGTCCGATGTGTGGCATCGACATTCTGGGCGGGGTTGACGCTGGGTTCTGACACGCAAGTAAGAGGTGGGACCGTGGTCCCAGTTAATCTTGTGTGTGGAATCAGTATTCCGGGATGGGTTACCGTCTGAGTTATGATATGCAGGTTGAGGGGTGAACCATGGAACTAGTTAAGAAAAAGTAGCAGAAACTAGATCTTAGATTGTGGTAACAATCAGGTTGAGAGAAGAAAACAGACATTTTTGACAACACTGGGCTAGAGTGCAGAGAATAGCTGCTCCGGATGTATATATTCCGAAGCAGCATGTAACGCATTAAGGATATTGGAAATTAATGATAACGCTAGCTTGTATCATTAAACAGGCTAAACTTTTTGTAAGTCGCGAAGTATGCTTTCTATCTTCTCGATACACTCGGCAGGCAAGCGTGATTTGTCGAGATTAAAAATGACCCTATCGCCTTTGTAAAGAACTGTAGCTCCAGGTACAAACTGATGACGGGTACTGAGATTAACTTTTTTACGGGATGGCTCTTTAAGTACATCTGTTAGTAAACCGATAACTTCCTCGGGTTCAAATATAACCCCCGCTGTCTTTTGCTCATGAAGCTGCTGTGTCTGTTGCAATAGTAAAGCTTCTTTTCCTGAGAATGCCTTGTACAGCGCCTCACCAGAGCGGGCAGAAAGTTCACCGGGATGAGTAAAGAGGGCAACCACGGATTTTGGTAACAGGGCCGTGTTTATGCAACGCGTGATAATTTTACGAGAAATATTCTCGGCTTCTGCCAGGGCGGAGACATTGCCGTTAAATTCATTTTCCAGCCGTAGTGCATAGCGCTTACCCCGTTCATAAGCACTGACTGGGCGGTAATCATTACCCAACCTAGATAACGACATCATCTGATCGTCATCGAGATCGCCCACGAGAACGCGATAATCCGATGATGTCATTATGGCGGCTTTACGGCGACGACTGCCATCTGCAATCTCAATTACACCTTCTACCCGTCGTCCGAACGCAGGCGTCTGCTGACCACTCAGGAGAAAAGAGGGGATCAAATCATCAAGCGCGTCTTCGGTCAGTAGTTCCTGGTCACGTTCATTACCTGACCAGATTCTTGATGCCGTTTCAACACTATCGCCCGGGATGGCTTCAAGAACAAATTTCACTTCCCGGCCACAAACCGGAAGCAGAATGGTATTCCCGCGGGCCATAGCTCCCACCCGTGCAATTAATGAATCAACCATCGGTGCAGCGGGTGCCGCTGACGGTTCAGTTTCGGGGCGGATATCTTTTACGGTATGTTTTGGAATGACTGGTGCACGTTTCATTATCTGATCTCCCAGCGAGGTTTAATCAGACGATCAAAAATTTCATTACAGACAGGCTCCCAGATAGACAGCGCATTTCGCCAAGCTCCTGTAGATGAGCGCTGATCGATAGCTTGCTCAAACACCGTTCTCATACGGATCTGACCTTTACCGACTTCGTCGGTCTCGCGAACAACGTTTTTCAGTACCATGCTTCCCCAGGCATCGCGGATCTGTTCTTCCATCCAAGGTGACTGTGAGCCATTGTTATTGCTGTACTTGGTCAGAAGAATTCTGACGTCAGGTTCAAAACCCTGCAGGTCCACGTTTTTTAACAGATCGCGCAGCATGTCAAAAAACTGAAGGGCAGAGGTGTAATCAAATAACTCTGCTGGCGTTGGCACGATGAGTACATCAGCAGCACAAACGACATTGATGGTACCAATACCGAGATTCGGAGCACTGTCTATAACAATGACATCATAATCATGAGCCACCGTTTCGATGGCCAGACGAAGCATCATATGAGGTTCTGTCGGCAGTTTCCCGTTGTCAAACCTTCCCATGAGCTCTGTCTCAATGCGATGCAGGGCCAGGCATGACGGAATGATGTCGAGACCCGGCCAGCAGGTGGGTTTGACGGCATAGGCTGCATCATCGCGCTCACCAAGATAAAATGGTAGCAGTGTGTCTTCGGCATGGATATGCAAATCAGGGACCCAACCGTGGTACATGGAAGCTGTGCCCTGTGGATCGTTCCCTTCGACAAGCAGTACCCGCAGCCCTTTCAGCGCCAGATCCTGTGCCAGGTGGACAGAAACCGATGTCTTATAGACACCCCCTTTATGTGCTGCCACTGCAATGACGGGCGGAACGCTGTCATCAGGACGGCGCAGACGGGTGCCAAATACATCTCGCATATGGTTAATTTGTTCAATGGTGTAGCCCACCCGCTGCTCCACACGTCCACGCATTTCCATATCAGGATGGGGAAGGCGTCCTGCTTTTTCTGCATCACGGATTGCCTGAGAAGAAACGCCAATCAGATCGGCGGCCTCACCCACACGCCAGCGACGGGTAATTTTCCTGGCTTCCGGACTATCATCGTTAAACTGTGCAATCGCGATAGCTTTCGTCATTTCATGACCGGCCGTAATGCACTGGTCAAGCGTTTCCATCAGTCCCATTTTCTGTTCCTTGTTATCAACTTTGCATTAATCTATTAAATCTTGGAAAAGGGCACAAAGCAACATTAAAATTGCAAACCATCTTAAAAATTGCAAAGCTGATCAAAATGTAGCCGCATTCAGTTTAGCATCCGCCTGAAGGTTGCCGCATGCTTCAGTCAATATCATCCGCTCGCCGCAAAAAGCGTGCGCACGCATGCGCATGCGTCGAGAAAGCAGAATTACTGCGTACTAACAGGGTGTGGCTGACGCTCTGAAGCTAACGAAGATCCACCGGATGGATCTGAATGGTGAGGCATTGACTACAGTATGCAGATTATTGACTGCGGTATGAAGCAGAACAGGAATAGAGAAGGATAATGAAATGTATTTTTCTGCATATCACAGTCAAGATTATTGACTTTCAGGGTGTTGTATTATCGGGTTGTTGTACCAGGATTCATATTGTGTCATGTCAGTTGTCCATATGTACGGGATGCTGACAGTTATTCCATATTTCGATCCAGTAATTGATCCTTAAGGAGATCATAGTGAGATCAAAAAGAGATCCCCGGATCGTGCAGCGCCCCGCTATGCCTGAGCCCGGAGACTGTCTTCATTAACTGTGGTGTGTGGTATGTTGACTGTTGTGTGCAGGTTCACCTATTGCGGTATGCAATTGTATTAACTGGGGTATGTATTTCCGTTGACTGTGATATGCGTATATACTTTCCTTTGTGGATAACCGCAGGTTAATAAAATGGCTATGGAAAATAATGAGTTACCCCTGAATCTTCAGGAGGTCAACAAGACAACGGGCGAAGTTGTTAAGTTGGATGTCAACAGCGCCAGTACTGTTCAGCCTGTTGCACTCATGAGGCTTGGTCTGTTCGTTCCTACACTGAAATCGACCTCCAGGAGTAAGACGAACCGCAAAAACGTCACGGATGCGACTGAGGAGCTCGTACAGCTGTCTATTGCCCGGAGTGAAGGGTATACCGATGTCAGGATCACCGGATCGCGCCTCGATATGGATACGGACTTCAAAGTCTGGCTTGGGATCATCCGTTCAATGTATGATTTTGGTGTCAAGGATGACACGCTCAAGCTGTCTTTTGTTGAGTTCGTTAAAATGTGTGGCTTTGACTCCCGGCGCTCTAACAAGAAAATGCGCGACAGGATCAGCAACTCCCTGTTCAAGCTGGCATCCGTAACCCTCAAGTTTCAGAGTGAAACGAAAGGGTGGACTACGCACCTAGTTCAGTCTGCCTATTACGACATCACTGCTGATGTCGTGGAGATCAGGGCAGAGCCCAAGCTATTCGAGCTTTATCAGATGGATAGACGGGTCCTGTTGCGTCTGAAGGCCATCGATGCCCTGCAGCGTAAGGAGTCCGCACAGGCACTCTATACCTACATCGAAAGCCTGCCGCAGAATCCGGCCCCAATCTCCATGAAGCGTATGCGAGATAGACTCAACCTGACGTCTAACATCTACACGCAGAACCACACGGTGCGCAAAGCTATGGTGCAGTTGAAGGATATCGGCTATCTGGATTACACCGAATTCAAACGCGGCCGGGCCACCTACTTCAGCGTGCATTACCGTAATCCGAAACTCATCAGTAGCAAAGTCGTTGTTCCCCGTGAGCCAGAAGAGGAAGTACCTGAGCAGAACTATGACGAAGTGATTAAAGCCCTGAAGGCTGCAGGTATTGATCCTCAGAAACTGGCAAAAGCGCTCGGCAGCGTGAAACCGGAAAATGACTGAGGTATGCCGTTTTAGGGTTTGTTGACTGTGGTATGCGTTCTGCATACCACAGTCAATTTATACTGATTCATCATCCCATTTAGGTTTTGCCTGCCTTGACTGCGATATGCGGATACGCCTACCGGGGTATTGATATTGACTGCGGTGTGTGGAAGAGCGGGCAGTCTGCTGAACATCTTCACTGCGATATGTGTCCCTTCATCACTCAGTCAATATTGTGCGTCAGGCCGGATGCCCTGAGCCCAGTACTTTCACAAAGGGTCTTAACCCGTCGAGATCAAAGGATTCCGGGGTCAGCGTCTGGGATTCACCGATCCGCACACCAGTGTTCCAGAAAGTGGAGAACAGCATGTAATGGCGTAGATCCGGCATATAGAAGAGCAGGGCTTTCACTTCGGAGGAGAGGAGGTACGCCGGGTGTCGCCGGTAAAGGTGGCTATCCTTCTGAGTTCCATAAAATCTTCGTATAATTCTGCCAGCGTAAAACTGAAATTCTTCATCCAGCTGACAGCCGCACACCGATGTAAATCTGTACTCCTTTAACGCATTTAATGCCTCTTAATTCAACATTCTGTATTCAGCCTGTGTTGATATTTATACATACCAGAAGTTGGTTTTCCCCGAATGAGCTTGTTTACCATGTCTAAAGGCTAACATTATTAAAAACAGCCTGTCGCTTTAAAGAACCTTACGATGACATAAATCTGTATTTAATCATGGAGTGGATCTTAGTCAAAAATAATCATTTATATACTGTATTAATGTAATAATTCATTTCAGAATTTATCCTGCTACTTTCTTTCAAATGGTGTATTTACTGTCTGAATTTAAGAATAATTTTTTTAGACACCATATTCCTAGTTGATGTGGCTCACTGAATAACAGCGTACTCAGTGCTCAGACCCTTGTCAGAATTTTTCCATTTGGATGAACAGCACCAGAGATTAAGAATTATATTTTAACTTTTATTAATCTTTAGCCTGCGATTAATCTTCGCCTGTTTTCAGAAGTTATCAACACTGTAGATCCAGTAGTTAGATCAAATAAAGATCCAATAAAGATCCTAAAAGATCCCATGTGCTAATTTCTCATTTAAAATCATTATATTGCGAGACTTTTTAACCACTGTAGTGAGCAGATCATCCACTGTAGTCAGTAAAACATCCACTGTAGTGAGTGAAATATCCACTGTAGTCAGCACTTAATATCCACTGTAGTGAGCAGGCAGAGGCTAAATATCCACACCGAGTAAAACTTTAATACACTGAAAAAATTGTATTTTTGAAAATTCGCGATAAAGTTATTCACAGCATCAACCAGCAGGAAAAATTCATTTTCACCCCTGATATCCGTTGCCAGATAATAAGAATTTATTGCTAGTGTTTATTTTTCTCATTGCAAGGAGGCTGATGTTATGGAAAATAATATTAATATGGTCAGGGAATCGTTTACAGAGCATCACAAAGACCATGGGGGAGTCGTGAGTCTGTCTCCGGATTCTGATAACACCGTTCAGCCTGTCGCTCTTATGCGTCTTGGAGTCTTTGTGCCTACGCTGAAATCAACGGGCCGCGGGAGAACGATGTCAATGGTTACCAACGATGTTACCGATGAGCTCCGTCAGCTCAGCCTTGTTCGTTCTGAGGGATATGAAAACATCAGGATCACCGGTGCCAGGCTGGATATGGACAATGATTTCAAGGTATGGGTCGGGATCATCCATGCATTTTCACGGCTTAACTCGCTTGGTGAGCTACTGACGCTGCCTTTCGTGGAGTTTGTCAAACTTTGTGGGATCAGTACCTCACGTTCTTCTGCACGGCTGAGAAAGCGAATCGAAGCTTCTCTGGGGCGTATTGCCACGAACACGATTTCGTTTACAAGCAGCAGCGGAGGGTACTACGTTACACATCTGGTTCAGTCAGCCAAATACAATCCCCGTCTTGACGTGATTACTCTTCAGGCAGATCCCTGCATTTTTGAGCTTTACCGCTTTGATCACAAAGTGTTATTGCAGCTGAAAGCCATCAATGCCCTGTCACGTAAAGAATCGGCACAGGCGCTGTATACCTTCATTGAAAGTCTTCCTCCCGATCCTGCCCCGGTTTCCATCGGGCGTCTTCGTATGAGGCTTAATCTCACTTCCCGGACGATTACGCAGAATGCTACTGTCAGAAAGGCCATGGAGCAGCTCAGGGAGATCGGTTATCTCGGGTACACCGAGCTGCGCCGGGGAAAGACAGTGTATTTTCATATTCACTTCCGGCGCCCAAAGCTGTGCAGGGACGCGCTGCATATGGAAAGACATGCGGAATGATGAACGATGGCCTCTGCTGATATCCACTGTAGTGAGCAAATGTTTCTGAAGAGGACGGCTGTCTGCAGATAATGCGGACACTATGGTTAAAAAGCAGTGTACGGGTTTATACTGATTATTGCGTATATCATTCTGATAATGCGGGAGAAGAGCTGAAAATGCTTCAGTGGTTCTGATAACGGTATCGCAGTTCTGGTTTGAGCTTCCATCAACACGTTTTTTCACTGCGTCTGGTACCAAAAATGAAATATATCATTGAAAATGCAATATTATTTGACAGTGACAGGAAACAAATATCTTCTGCTTCCAGTCCGGATGTTATCGTTCCCCTGACAACAACGGCATCGCGGTTGCTGGAAGAAATCATAAAGCATCCTAACAGGGTTCTTCCACGAGCCTTATTGTTAAAAAAAGTCTGGGAGGATAACGGTTACGCTCCTTCTGATGCCAGTCTGAATAACAATATCAGTGTGCTCAGAAAATACTTTACCAGCCTCAGTGATACTGAGATAGACCTTCGCACTGTACCTAAAATTGGTTTTCAGCTGAATGGTTCTGTCGTGCTGTGTGAAGAACAGACTGACATAGCCGGTAATAATGAGGTTCACGAGACCGAAAGAAAGGATGTTATTCAGCCCGCTTCAGGGCGCTTTTCGTCGCATACGCGTTTTGGTTTGTATATTGCCTCTGCGGGGATGACTGTGGTGACGCTGCTGGTCGCCCTGGTGTTTCTGAGCTTTCAGGACAGGGGGATCAGTACCCAGAAAAAAAAGATCCAGCATATGGTCAGATTTGAAAAATGTGATGCCTTTAATCTTTCGTCTGACGGTATACCTTTTGAGAAGGTGCTCAGCCAGTTTCCGTCAGTCCGGTCAAGCTGTACGAGTAAACCTGCAAATGTTTATTACGATTTTTCATCACTGAATAAAGATCGCGCCAGGCATTTGTTTGTCTCCGTATGCTTTAAAAATGATAAGTCAGGTTATCTGAAATGCGAAAATATAAAATCTTACTCTCTGGAATGATATCTCTTGCCGTCATACTGGCTGCAGCCGTTGGATTCATGCTTTATAAAAACCCTCGTCAGGATGTTTTGATCCAGAAATGCGAAGCTGACGTCCGGTATGATGTTTTCGAAGAGGGTGAGCAGCATACGCTCGATGCGCTCTACGTCCTTGCACTGGGCGCCAGAAACCAGGGGTTTTTGCACATCACGGGGGTGCTGAACAGCAAAGGAAAAAAAGAGGATATCGACAGAACCTACAGTTTTACATTCAAGAAAAATGGCAAGGTTGGATTGTACGGCATACAGATTTTCAAGGAAAAAGTGAGTTCCTATGATGGCGTCGACAGCAATTTTTTTCATACTTACTTCCTGCCGGACAAGCCGGGCGAGGAGCTTTATATAAAAGCCAGTTCTCCGGACGGTGGCCTGTATTTGTTTGAAGGTTTTTCCTATCCTTTTTTCATGTGTAACGCAGGTGCCTGATCAACAATTCATTTGGATACTTCACCTCTGCGTAAATTATTATAATTTACATTAAATTAACTGTTAAATTACCGTGAGAGCTGGTTAGTATGGATGTGTTGAAATAGTCTGAACTGAAGATAGTCTGTTATTCATTTTTATGCATTCAAATGTGCACTTTCCTGTTGTGCACGACAGTTACCCCCACGTATGCGGAGAGAGCGTTTGTGGGGGGATTTTTTCAGTTGCAGCAACCTGTGTTTCATTATGAAATGCGGGTGTCTTTCCGTATGCAAAAAGGTGTGTGCGATAGATGAATATCATTCGTTATATAGTTATTGCCTTCTCGTTGTCCGCTGCGGGAGCGATGGCTAAGGCCGATGTACGCCTGCTTTTCCACATGGGGGCGGGTGCTGAAAACGAGTTCTTTGTTGGCGGAACGGTAGAAAACAAAGGTGACACCCCCGCTGCAGGCGGTGTCGTTGTGATTGTTCCCGTAGATGAACTGTGTAAAACCGGCGAACCACGTACGGCTTCTTTCGGCCAGATACTACCCGGAGAAAAAAAGGAATTTCGTCTGCCTTTTGTTAACACAAAACTTCATGGTTATCGTCTTATCAGCTTCGGCGCGTATGATGACATGGGTTTTCCTGTCACAGCTAAGGATGAGACCCGGGATATTATTATGAAAAGGGAAGATGACTCGCGTAAAAGCTGCGTTGAGAAACGGGGCTGAATTTTCAGACACACAGAGAATACCATAGTCAGGTATAACTGTTAAAACAATAATAATACATTCTCCTTTGCCGCTTTTCCTTTGACGGGAACGACGACAAAGAACCTTAGGCGGCCTTCCATTCAGGGAGGTTTTTTTTTGACATTTATTTACGCGTTCATTGTATTACCTCAGAAAGCCTGAAATAAAACTAAACGTCATATGATAGTTTCATAAGCGGAAATTGATAAAATGGAGAAGTGTTCATGAAGAAGTATGCCCTTATTTTTTCCGTTATGTCCGTTTTAGCAGTAAGCCCGGCGATCGCCAAGAAGCCGGGATCGGGCTCCTGGCAAAGCGGAGAGACTGGTCATCAACTCGGCTGCCTCATAATCAGTCTGCTCGGTATGCAGGGCTGTGAAAAGCCCAAGTCCGCAGAATAAGCCATGACGCCCTGATGAAGGGCGTTTTCATTTCTCAGTGTAATGTCTCTGCAGCGTTTAATTATTCCTTAATAGCCTGTATAGAATCCGTAACCTGCGCCTGCTCAGTCAATGATATGCACCGGTTCCGGTAGCTTTCTGACCACACGCCCTGATCCTGTCCATATAACCACGCTGCCCTGACTCAATGTTTTTCGGGCTTCACGGCAAACATTACCGGTGGTGAAGTGCGAGCATGTGATGAAGTATCAGAGCTGACCGCTGGCTGATGATGTGTTGCTGCGAATGTAATATGTGAACGCGAAAGAGCATATATCTGCAGGAATAAGAAAAAACGCTAAATATAAAATATTCTTTTTTTTGTGCATTTTTTGCTCGAGTAGTGAAATCTACGCCGAAATAAACGGTTATAATAATTATCCACAAAAAACGCGGTTTTTTTCCCGTGAAAGTGTGCATAACTTCCGTCGATGAAGCGGTGTGATTGAAGGTATACCGATTTCTGCTGCGATAAACCTCCCTGCTATCAGGTTTGCCGGGAGGGGAGGGAAGCTGAGATCAGCGACGCAATGAACGATCCTTAAGAAGAACGTATATGCATACTGCCAGTAAGGTCAGGCAGAGCGAAGATGCAAGCATGACCGTTGAATGGGAGTTAAGGAATGCGGTTACTGATGCATCCCTGACAATCGTACTCTGATTTTCCGGAAGGTTTGCTGCATATGAAAATGCTTCAGACAGGGAGCTGCCTATCGCGGTAATATTCACATTGTCATAGTCTTGCTGCATGGCTGACAGGTTATTCCTGAATGTTGATGCCATCAGCAGGCCAAAGAATACCACGCCAATACCTGCGCCAAGCTCATAAGCCATTCCTTCTATTGCGCCAGCCTCTCCGGCCTTATTCCCGGGGACGGAATTCATGATTGCCGTTGTCGATGCCAGTAATGCTGCTTCAATACAGAAACCAAGTACGATCATAAGAAGCCATGCATTCCAGATTTGTGTATCAAAGCGGGTAAATGCCATCCCTGCGAAACTGGCTGCGCTCATGGCCACGCCGCCGACGGCAATTAATCTGATTCCTGTACGATCGAGAGTC
Source organism: Enterobacter sp. D2 (assembly GCF_034427575.1). Classification (NCBI taxonomy): domain Bacteria; kingdom Pseudomonadati; phylum Pseudomonadota; class Gammaproteobacteria; order Enterobacterales; family Enterobacteriaceae; genus Enterobacter; species Enterobacter sp. D2. The sequence goes on along the minus strand of NZ_JAXQPP010000010.1, from coordinate 21,528 downwards.
CAGCCAATGAAGGGGCCTGAAAGGCAGCTAGCCAGGATAAGGGGCATCAGGAACAGTCCAGCCTGGAGAGGCGTTTTTCCATAGGCCAGCTGCAGCTGCTGCGAAACGTAGAATTCAAATCCTACCAGCGAAACCATTGAGGCAAGAGCAAGAATAATCCCCGCCACGATAGTTCTGTTCCGGAAAAAGGACAGCTGTAGCATTGGGTTCTCAGATGTCCTCTGGCGGTGGATGAAGACCGCCATCAGCGATATGCCGGTAGCAGAAAGTACCATTAATGGCAGTGAAATACCTTCACGTGCGCCTGTTTTAACCGACAGGATGATTAACAGTATCGACGCAATAAGCAGAAGCGGATCCTGTACCGGAATTTTGCGCTCTGCGTCCGCGGCTTTAAGGTCCGGGATCCTTAAGGCCATCACGAGCACCAGGATACAGACGGGAATATTGATAAAGAACACAGAGCCCCAGCTGAATTTTTCCAGTAATAGCCCGCCGGCGACTGGCCCCAGCGCGGCACCACCGGTTCCTACAGCTGACCATATTCCCAGAGCAACCGCGCGCTCTTTATTTGAAGAGAAGGCAATTCTCAGTGCAGACAAGGTTGCCGGGAGAATCATTGCCGCTCCTATGGCAAGCATGCCCCTTGCGATAATTAACATCATCGCAGTGGCTGACAGCATGGCAAGAAATGATGCCACTCCGAAGAAAATAATTCCCGTGACAGCAAGTTTTTTTGCCCCGATTTTATCCCCGACCACGCCCATAGGAAGAAGGAAGCTGGCCATCACAAGGGAATAAATATCAATTATCCACAGAACTTCATCTGCAGATGCTTTCAGGTCTACTGACAATACCGGTGCGGCTACATGGAGTATTGTGGCATCAAGAGAAACAGGAAGATACATCAGTATAATAACAGTTAAAATGTACCACTTTCTTTTTTGATCTGATTTGTTTTGATTCAACATATAAATAAAAGCTCATTAGTTAACCTCGATCATTATAACGCGTTTTATTTTTTTTTCTTTTTAATGGGAGTAAAGTTTTGTCTTGTGCCTTTATTGTGAATGTTATTGGCTTGCAGTGTGCGATAATTTATAGTTTCTGCTGGTGTTTTTATGTCATTGATTTTGTTTGCTTTATAATAAATTATATATCATTATGTTGTGTTTTTTTCTGACATGCTTAGGATTAATAAAATAATTTTTATCGTTCTTATTCTTATTTTAATTTTAATCGTTATGAGGATGTCATGAGACGCTCGGATATCATTATCAACTCTCTTTTGAATGACAAAGCCGGAGGTGATGTTAATCACTATACCCTCCTTCTTTTAATTCATTATACCTTCAATATCTCTTACCCTTATGAGGGTTATGGTGAATGGGATGTTGACGTTGAACGCAGTAAAGCTGAAGAATACAGTAATAAAATTTACCCTGCTCACCTGTCAAAAATTGGACTTTATATTAAAGAGTTATGGGATGTGAGGTGAAAATGAAAAAATATGCGATACTGATGAGTCATGATAATTACCTTTACTGTGGCCTGAAATCAACTCTGGACGAGATTAACATCTTCCTCTTTCATGAAAATGAAATTGACAAGTTTCTTAATCTCTGTTCTGCAGCGCCCGAAGATGAAATCATAATATTTTATGACGATCAGTTTAATAAAATAACATCGGTTATTTTTCATGACAGGGAGTACAGATTGATTAATGTACTTCAGTTAAAAGAACTGGCGCTTAATGACATACTTGAACTTCCGGAAACCTGTCTCTCAAAGGCTTCACCCTCTATGTACAAAAGTAAAGTCATGGAGAAGAAAGCAATATATTATTATGCATTTTACAAAATGGATTACAGAGATATTGCGATAAAAATGCAAATTCCCGAGGCCCGTGTGAGCTATTTTATTAATAACTACGTCAGGGGCATGAAGTTCAGGCACAAAAATGATTTTGTGATCAACCTCGAATCGTCATGACCTTTTCGTCGTTGAAATAAAAAAAAGCCGTCCCGGAGGACGGCGAATGTATCATTCCACAGGATTAAAAGGTACCAGCGGATTAAAAGTAATCCTTTTCGGTAATTATGTCAACAAATCTATGGAAAAGAGGGTGTTAATAAGAATTTATTATTATTTTATATTTTTCCTGCCAGTTTATAACCTCGCGTATTATGAAGGTCACTGCAAAAACACTCTTGCATTCGTGATCGTGGATCGCTTTTTATTATAATTATTTAAAATATCGTAAAACTTAAATTTGTTTTTTTTGAATTTGAACTATTTTTCATTTGCATTTATTCATATTGCTCTTCACAAGCATCCTGAATAAGAACTTACGTGTTAATTGATTTTTTCTTAATTACGTGACTTTTCACAATGGTTCCCTTATGAAAAAAAAACCGATCCCGTCTCAGAAAATGTTAAAGGCCACAGCGTGGACAAATATTGTCGCACAGGTCTTCTTTCCTGTGGCGACTGCTCTTACGCCTGCTTCCGTCAGTGCTGCGCAGTCACCTGCTTCATCCCATTCCTGGAGCAGTGAGTCTTTGAAGGATATACAGACCCGGCCATACGTTATCAGGACTGGTGAAACAGTTAACGATATTGCGTCACGCTCAGGTCTGACAGTAGAGCAGTTAAAAAAAGTTAATCAGTTCCGTTCTTTCAGTAAATCGTTTAACCAGCTCTCTGCCGGCGATGAAATAGACATTCCCGTTGAAACAGTGCAGAGCAAACAGCCAGAGGCAGAATCTGACGCATCGAATGAGCAAAAATTTGCATCTGCCAGTACGTCTGCTGCAGGTATGCTCGCTTCAGACAATGCAATGAGAGCGGCGTCAGATAAAGCACGTTCATACGCCTCAGAGCGCCTGAACGATGAAATAACAGGATGGCTGAGTTCAGCGGGAACTGCCCGCACAACGCTGAGTATTGATAACAAAGGGCGTCTTAACGGCAGTGAACTTGATATCCTTATCCCTTTTGATGATAAGCCTGATGCGTTTCTTTTTACCCAGGCTGGTATCCGCCATATTGATGACAGAACGACAGCAAACCTTGGGATCGGTCAGCGGCACTTCATCGATAACAGGTGGATGTTCGGTTATAACGGTTTTCTGGACTACGATTTGAAACGCGACCACTCACGTCTCGGCCTTGGTCTCGAGTATGGACGTGATTTTTTGAAGGTGGGTACAAACGGCTATTTTCGTCTCAGTAACTGGAAAAACTCACCTGACCTGAGGGATTACGATGAGCGGCCGGCAAACGGATTTGATATCCGAAGTGAAGCCTGGCTGCCTGGTTATCCTCAAATCGGTGGAAGCTTCGCATATGAGCAGTATTTCGGCGATGAAGTGGGCATCATCAGTAAGGATGTCAGAGGGAAAAATCCGGCCGCCTTTAGTGCTGGCCTTACTTATACCCCTGTACCTTTAGTTTCTCTGGGACTGGAGCGTAAGCAGGGTACAAACGGCGATGGAAACACGCTGCTGAATCTTGGCGTTAACTATGATTTAGGCACACCATGGCTGAAGCAGATAGATCCGGATGCTGTGCGTGATAAGCGTACTTTGACGGGAAGCCGTTACGATCTTGTGGAGCGCAACAATCAAATCGTCCTCGAATACCGCAAGCAGGAAGTTATCCGCTTAAAACTGCCTTCGCTGATAGCCGGCCTGTCAGGAGAAACGAAACCCCTTAATCCAGGGATAAATGCAAAATATGGTCTTGACTATGTCGAGTGGGATGATGTTCTGTTCAGGCAGGGAGGAGGTAAGATACAGGGTAGCAACGGGCAGTACAGCGTTGTATTGCCGCCTTACACCCCGTCTGGTGTAAACAGCTGGACGATCTCTGCGGTTGCTTATGACAGGAAAGGCAACGCGTCAAAACGTGCTGAGACACAAATTAGCGTAACGTCTGCGGGTATAAGCACGACCAAAAGTACGTTTACGAGCTCAGAATTTGCTCTTCCTTCAGACGGTACAAGCACGTCTTCCCTGATTCTGGAGCTCAGGGATGAAAATGACAACGCCGTAACGGGTCTTTCAGATAAAATTGCGATTACGCTTCTCATGGAGGCAGGTGAGGGATCTGAACCGACGCTATCTGTTGTAAAAGAGACCTCACCTGGTACATACGAGGCAACCCTCACAGCAGGAAGCCGTAAGGGGGTCGTAACGCTGACTCCGGAGGTTTCTGGTACCAAGCTTACCGGCACCACCGTTGAACTGCTTTCTCCTGCGACGCCTGTGGTTAAAAACCTTATAATGAAGGGCGTGCTGGAAACCGGGCAGAGTTTAACTGCTACGTATAGTTTTATTCAGCCTGATTCCGACAGGAATATGCCCCGCAACAGCTATTTGCCTGCTGATGCTTCAAAGTATGCATGGGGTGCAAAAGGAACGACAGCTCAGGCTGTGCTGAACGGAAATGCAATAAGTGAATCCGGTCAGATACCTGCATATTCCTTAAATGCGAATGATGCAGGCAATATTATTGAGCTCTCTGTAATGCCCGAAAACTCTCTCGGTATTGATGGTGAGGTTCTGACTATTGATACGAGTATGTCAGCAGAAGAAGGGAATGGCACTGAAGGTGGCGATGGTACCGGAACAGTTATCAATGCTACTGCCCGTCCTGCCATTTCAGGTCTAACGCTAAAAGGCACTCTTCATGTTAATAAAAAACTTTCCGCAACCTATACGTTCGAACCAAATAATGGCGATGTAGAGGATCGGTCAACATACGCCTGGGCGAAAAAAGGTGATGCTGCAAATCTGGCCGCTACATCATCACTCGTAGTGGGGGAATCCGGTATCATTCCTGAACACACTCTCACAGTTGATGATGCCGGTACTATTATTGAAGTGGCTGTGCAGCCCCGAAACGGCAAAAACATAACCGGAAAAATTGTTTCACTCGCCACTGATGCCAAAAATAGTGACGGCAACAACACCAGCGATGGTGGTGAGGGCGGGATCATTCTTGATATTACCAGTGCTCCCTCCGTTTCAAACCTTAAATTCCGGGGGAAACTGGTATCCGGCTCTTCACTGACTGCAAGTTATGACTTCACACCCGGTGTCGGTGTCATGGGGGATAGGTCTCAGTACGCGTGGGGTGAAAAGGGCACGACTGCCGGTCTGGCAAATAACGGACTAACCATTGATGAGAGTGGCGTGGTTGGTTCACGTCTGCTGGGACAGGCAGATATAGGTAAAATCCTTGAACTTTCAGTCCGGGCTAAAAATAAGGCTGGTGTAACAGGAAACACCGTCACGCTGACTACAGCTGATCAGGATAACGGACTTGACGATAATGATGCAGGGACCGTCATCGATCCCAGTGCGCTACCGAAGATAACTGATTTGTCGCTTTCTGGTAAGCTGGCCGTCGGGGCTATCCTGAACGGCACATATAAATTTGATGCCAACAACGGGGATCGAAAAGACCAGTCATTGTATTTCCTGGGCATAAAAGGTGACACGGCTTCACAGGTCGCAGGTTCCGGTAAACTGATAAAAACTTCCGGGATAATTCCCGACGAGCTTGTCAAACAAGAGTATGCAGGTCAAATCCTTGAAGTATCTGTGCTGCCGAAAAACGGCCTTGATGTTAAGGGCCCGGTGGTGAGTATGGCTACAGATGTATCGTCCGGCAATAATTTTGAAGGCGGGAACGGCGGGAAAATTGTGGATCCGACTGCATCACCTTCAGTTAGTGGTCTGACTGTTTCAGGGAAATTAATCACCTCCAATAAGCTGACTGCTACCTATACCTTTGAAGCAAACAAGGGTGATCCAACTGATAATTCGCAGTATTTATGGGGTGAGAAAGGCAAAACGGCCCAGGAGGTTGGGGCGCAGGGACTCGCTGCTTCCGCCGGGATCGAAAGAACGCTGGAAACAGGTGATATTGGAAAAGTTATTGAAGTCTCCGTTTTGGCAAAAAACGGTCTTAATAAAACAGGAAATATTATCACAGTTGCTTCTGATGATGCTTCGCCAGCTAACGGTACGACAGATGGAGGTTACTCAGGCGAGGTAGTCGATGCCCTGGCTGCGCCATCAGTTACTGACCTGACAATTAAGGGAAAACTTGAAGCGGGTGAGTCGCTGAGTTTTACTTATATCTTTAATCCGAATAATGGCCATATCACAGATGCATCCTATTTCAAATGGGGCACAAAAAACACAACCGCATCCGTTGTTTCTACAGGTGATATGGTTTCCAGCCCTAATGTTGTTAAGGACTATCAAATTCAGAAAAGTGATGCCGGAAAAGTGCTTGAAGTTTCAGTTATGCCGCATAACGGGATAGGTATTGCAGGAACTACTGTCACTGTCGCGACCGATACTCCGGCTAACGGCTCCAGTGGCGGTAATAACGGCGCCGTCATCGATCCACAAGGTATACCCTCAATCAAAGAACTTAAAATTATCACTGATAGCTTAGCTGTGGATGCTGAGCTCTCTGCAACATATATATTTAACCCGGAAACAGGCCCGTTGACCGACATGTCTGCTTTTAAATGGGGAGTCAAAGGTACAACAGCATCTTTGGTAACATCGAGCGCTGAGACCGTTCCTTCTACGGGGGTTGTGGGTAAATACAAGATAAGTCTGTCTGATCTCTCAAACGTACTTGAAGTGTCTGTGATTGCCAGAAATGGAAACGGTCTGGACGGTAATGTCTTAACAGCTAACACAGTTGAACAGGTTGCATGGAGTCTGATAGCTATACCACCAGGAAGTGGCTATGCACAGGTGCCTGGTACAGCCTGGATGTGGCTGCCGTATCAGGCATCCGGGTATTTTTACTTCACCAACAAACAGTCGTTTACATCAGGTACAACCAAAGGGACAGTCAGTCTTGCGGTTGACGACAAAATGGATTATTTCATTTTAAATGGTAAAAATTATGATACATCCAGTTGCTCTTTCTCTCAGGTATGTACCATTCCTGTAGATAACCTCAAGGGCACTGGTAATAAAATAACCTTGAAAGTTTTCAATACAGACAAAACTCAGGGCGCTGTTGCATTAACCGTTCGTGATGAGAGTAATCAGATGCTGTTAAATACAAGCACACCGACTGAGTGGACTTATTACAGCCCAGCGTCAAACTGACAGCAAAAGTGATTGATACCACAATGCTGTTTTGCTAAAAACGCTGCCGTATGGCAGCGTTTATCTACATCCCGGCGCCTTGTTTGTCTATTTTTTACCCTCCCGGTTATTTCTTTCGAATGCTGAATCTGACTTCTGACTGTCCATCATCAAATATTAACGGTAATAATATGAAAATATTCGAAATCAGGCCCCCGCGTGGGATGAAAGCAGTCCCGTGGACAAACTGACGCTTCCGCCATACACAGAAGGCGGCGTGAACAGCTGGACGGTATCTGCGGTTGCGGTTGACAAGAAAGGTAATGTATCAAACGGGCTGAAACACAAATTTAGGTGACATCCGCAGGTATCAGCCTGACAGAAAGCGTGTTTTATTCTGAAAACAATGCGCTACCCGTTATGCGCCTTGCACTTTTTATTCAGCGCGCCGCTTTCTCAAAAGGCTAATCAGACTGTTACGGCTCTGACGGGGATGTACGGGAGGAAGCCTTTTCCGCTCCATGCTGCAGGGAAGATATACGTTATGATTTATCACGCGAGGCGCTGGCAGCAAACGGTCATTTTCCAATGCCGTTCAGTGAGCCAACCGCCGGGACCTGCTGAATGCCCTGCAGAAGGAGATTGTTACAGGGCATGATGTCAGCGTTCAGTAAAAAACCATTACTGATATGCCGCCTCTCCCAGTGAAGCGGTGCTTTCCGGATCGCCGACCGCGCTTTCGCGACATGCAAGCATTTTCAGAATTCGCCACTGGGAAACCGAAAATTGCGTGGCGCTCAGAACGCTTACTGTCTTTCCCTTTTCATTATTTACCGTATATGTCTTTTTATCCATGGGGAGCAGGAGATCACCTTTGCGTACAGGGTGCGTGACGAGTGCTTCAATCAGCAGCTTTATGTCGCCCTCCCGGACTGCAAGGGCGTACCGGCCGTTAAGGTAAAGGGCGTCAATGACAATAGATCCCGTTTCTTTTCGCATCAGGGATCACTCGGACTGCCGGATATAATGCAGCAGCATAAACTTACCCTGCCGCCATATCGTATCGGCAACGGGGATCTTATACATGTCAATAAGGCTCTCATCTGATATGTACAGCAGCAGAGAGACATCACTATCCAGACGCTTATCCTCGAGCCACTGGCTGAAATGACTGGCATGGATCATCCCGTCATCAGTTGTTTTACGGAACGCCCGGCGGGAAATGTCCTCCTTATCGCCCAGTAGAATAATGTCAGAACGCTTCATTTCCCATGCTACTGCGGAGGCCAGGCCGCTATTTTGTACAACGATATATTCACTTTTTTGCAGCTGGTTTCGGATGTTTTCAATAAACGGCTGGGGTTGTTTCGCATACACCACCGCGTGCGGGATAAACATGTTATTCAGTAACCCCACAGCAAAGGGACACAGCGCAACCAGAAGCGCATACCGTTTTTGCTTAAGGGATACCATTCCCGCCACTGCCCAGAATGCAAAGCAGCAGGCTGCCACCGCCAGCGGGATAATTTCGCTCACGGAGTACAGGGGCAATACTCCCCAGGGGGCCAGGATGCCTGCGATCAGTACGAAACCGAGTAAGCCCACAATGATATTTATTCTGCTGTTGTTTTGTAGTGCACGTTTTACGTGCTGGCCCGGTGTACAGAGCATGTGTGCGGTGAGGACGGCCAGCGGCGGAAAGCAAGGAAGAACATACGTCAGCACTTTCCCTCCTGAGAGGCTCAGGAAAATAAATGGCGCGACGACGCTTAATGCCATCCAGGCTACTGCAGGGATCGCTTTTGCCTGGCGCCACGTCTGTTTCAGTGTTGCCGGCAGTGCTCCGGCCCAGGGCAGCATTCCCAGAAAGATGACAGGAAGATAAAACCAGAAAGGCGACATGTGCTGTGTATTACCCGACATGAAGCGCTGAATATGCTCCACCCGTACAAACCAGCGCCAGAAGTCGGGCTCCAGCCTGTAGACCATAATGCTCCATGGCAACGCCGCAACCAGGGAACCTGCGAGGATGAGGGGTAATGCGAAAAGCAGGGGTTTCATTCTGCGGAAAATGAGGCACCAGGGTACAAGCACAATCAGAGGAATAATAAAAGCCAGAAAGCCTTTCGTCAGAAAGGCAATGCCGCATGCCAGACCGCCCGTAAACCACCATACTGATACACTCGCTTTCCCGGACGCGTTCAGGCTTTTCCAGAACAGATAAAAAGACAGGGTGATCCAGAATGTAAAGGCCGGATCGAGAATGGCGTAGGTGCCCGTTCCGTATACCATCGACGTGGACACGTAAACTAACGTCGCCGTGAGCGCCTGATTCACATCCTGGCGGATCGCCATGCTCATTCTGAACACCAGACAGGCTGTCAGCACCGTCGACAGTGCGGAGACAGCCCTGGCCGCGACATTATTGTGGCCGAATATCCACTGTGAAATGCTGTTAAGCCAGTATCCTGCGACCGGCTTTTCGAAATGGCTGAAATCAAAAATGCGCGGGAGAAGCCAGTCTCCGGACACCAGCATTTCACGGCTGATTTCCGCATACCGCGTTTCATCGGGGAGCCACAGCGGGCTCAGTGGCAGCGTGATGAGGTAAAGAATGAAAATAATACAAATCAGAACCGAAAGCGCTGCAATTTTTTTTCTCTGAAGCTGATGTTTATAAGTGTGCACTGTTAATGATATCCGGACATGATGTTTAAACGTACCTCAGGCACAAACTGCACTGAGCATATGAAGGTCTGACTTTTTGTTTTCGTCGGTCAGGCTGAAACCGATACTGCAGTGCTCCTTTCCCCATTGTATGTTTATCGTTCCGGCGTCAGGCAGCCCGGCCATGAAAAGCCTGCCGAGTTCATCCACAATACCTGTGGTATCGCCATCCTTAAGGGATGCCACCGCGCCGAAGGGGACGGGATGCTCATTTTTACGCTTCAGAGTGAAAATGGCCTGATTTCCCGTTATGGCGCTGAAGATTGCCGGAATGATGGCACCACGCGTGGGGGTGACGGTGGCATCGGTCTGCCCGATTTCAACGTTTTCGGCAAGCGTTGACGGATCGAGGCTGATGTTTGTTGTCTGGTAAGGAGCAACAGAGGGTATGAGTGCATATCCTCTGCGGTCAGTCACCGCATTGCCTGCATTAAAAATGCTGACATTCTCCGCTCCTTTCGCATCCACCAGTGTCACTGTTTCGCCCAGTGAGGAGCCGGCGGTAATCCCATTCTGATGAACCAGTAGACCGCCTGACGCTGATGTGCCGGCCGTCTGCCAGCTGTTGCTGTTGCTGTACCAGGCGCTCAGCTGTGCTGCGCGGGTGTCCAGCATGACCTGCACGGAAGTGGTTCTCAGGGTTTCGGACGAAGAGGCGTTTTCCGTAGTGTGTCCTGCATTCCAGAAAAAGGACTGGTCTGAGGATGCGCCGTTCAGGGCATAATCCTGCGTGATGCTGTTAAGAAATGCTGTTCGCCGGTAGCTGGCGTTGACCGGTGCAGCCGTGATTTTTTCCAGAGGCAGGTTCAGCGTGAGCGAGACAATGCGTTCTTTCATTTTCTCCGAGCGTGTGTTTGTCCTGTTCTGCTCATACCAGTCGAGCATCAGCGAGCCTTGCAGGGGGAGTTGAAGGGTATAGCCGCCGCCGAGGTTCTTATTTTGTGAACCATCATAATTTCGCTGATGTGACGCGTTCATATAAAAAGAACCGTACTCACTGGCGGACTGGCTCAGGGAGAGGCTGTACTGCGTTCGCGGCCCGTTTCTGTCGGCTTCCAGTCTGTCACCACTCTGAATAATTGTCGCCAGAGTCTGCGTGCCGGGTGACATGTAGCGCGTGCTTTCCAGCTGAATACCGGTACCTGAAGACGCTATATGACTGGAATAGCGCAACCGCCAGATCCCCCACGAAAACTTATCCGAAAGGGGGCTGGCCGAGCGGGAATAGTCAAGACTGGTGCTGCCGAGAGAGCCAAGGGAAGCTCCGGCTCCTGACAGGATCGCGTAAAAGTCAGGCGTGTACTGATAGCCTCCGTAAAGCGTGATCCTGTCATTGAGACCGTAAACCGCCGTCGACTGGAAAACCCGGGGGGTATTGTTCTGAAAGCCTCCGCCCTGATATTCACCCGCTGCAACGCTGTATCTGAAATAACCATCCGGAACCGCAATAGCCGGCGCCTGCCACGGGACGGTAAAGGTCTGTCTCTGGCCGTCCGCTTCATCAATCGTGACTAGGAGTTCTCCCCTCTGCGTAAAGAGCGGCAGTGAATCAAGGATAAAGGGGCCGGGAGGAACCACGTCACTGAAGATCGTTATTCCATTGCCGGTGACGGTGACTTTTGCCTGCGTTCTTGCAATTCCTTTCACCACGGGGGAAAAGACGCGCATATTTGCCGGATACATTCCTTCATCGGTGTCCAGGGTAAGGCCGCGGAGTATGAACGGCTCAAAAATATCTGACCGGGTGAAGGTTTCTCCTGCCGTCAGGGTGCTTTTGAGTCGATTGACCGCAGTGTACGCATAGGTGACGCCGCGCTGCCAGACTGCGCCTTGCCCACTGCTTTTACTGAAGCCTGTTATATTGCGCACGCGCCATCTGCCGTAGTTCAGTCCTGGCTGAAGCGTGGACCATAACTCGTCCCTGCCCTTCTCCTCTCCTGAGCGAAACGTTGTCCTTGCGGCATTAACGTTGTAATTCAGCCTGAAGGCAGAAATGCCATCATCCCATTTATCCTGTGATGCAATCCCGTATATCTTCTTTTGCAGTGCAACCTGTGGGACACTGATGTAGAGCTCCTGTGCGGCGAGGCTGAATTCAACCTGCGCCTGAGGGATCGCTTCAGGAACGGCGCACAGCCGGCTTTCTTTTTCAGGCCTGGTTTCTGCGGCCTGCGGATAGTTGTCGACGAGAATATTGAGGCTGAGCAGCAGCTCTCTGCTTAAGCAGGGCGTAAGAACCGGTTTACCCTGACGGTCATAGACGTTGTAAAAATAGATATCTTTCTGCATTGAGAGATTTTTGTTAACGTAAATATCAACACTGTACGTTCCCGGAAGCTGTCCCCCGCTATTGAAAATGGACACATCAATGCCGCCATCCGCATTTCCAAGCAGACTGGCATCAAACTCATAGTCCTTAGCCAGTGCAGTCGTTATTCCGTTTACGCTGAGAAAGAAGATAAGAAAACAGGGATACAGTTTCATGCTATAGCGAAGACTTATACGCCGAACTTACTCCTCCGGTATCTGTGACCAGTTTCCACTGCATGACGCCCGTACCGGATGTGGCGGCTTTGAATTTTTTCTCACTGAAAGGCGCAATATAGTCGAAGCCAAAAACGGGGTTTCCGTTATGCCTGACATCCGCGAAGTTCATATAAAAGGGCCCGTCATTTTTAACAAAATAGTGGCCGTCCCTGACGGCCCATTTCAGGTTGCCGTAGAAAGAGGAGGGGGACTCTGTCACACTTCTGGGACGATAAAATATCTTGTTGCAGGTATTAAGGGAGACCTGCAGTACCACTTCAGGTACGCCTGGAACGGAAGGGGCGTCATGGCTATCCTTTGGTGGCACACCTTTTACGCACATCCATTCCATGCTTTCCCTGTCATTCGCGAAACCGGAAGCGTCTATGAGACGGACACTCAGGTTGCTTCTCTGCTGAGCTTCAAGCCTGATTAGCGGGGGGGTAATGATAAATGAGCCCGCTGTTTTCAGATCTTCTTTATATGCAACCGACTGAACGAGAACCGGATAGGACTGGGGGTTGAGCACGGAGAGCGAAACGCTTTTCCTGTCGCCTGTGAAAATGACGCGCGAGGAGCTGAGTTCAATCGCGAAGGTTTTCTGTGTTGTCTGGAGCTCCTGCGAAAACACGCTGAATGAGAGAGTAGAAAAGCCCAGCAGAATTGATGTCGCTTTTATCATTTATCTGTTCCCGATGGCGCTGAAAGCCCGGATGAAGTTCCGGGCCTGAGTGTGTGTACTATGGCGTATAGACCGCTGCATTGACGACGACTGGGTAGCTGTCGGCCTTAATGGTGGTATTGGTTGCAGTGACGACATATTTGAAGGATGTCGACGAAGGATAAACTAACCACTGAGTCCCCCCCGCATACAGTGCCGTACTGCTCAGGGTCATGGTGGCATCAGGTTGCAGGAGAAGACCAAGAGTGTTAGTCGGGTCTGACGTGCCTTTAATAATGGCGTCAATTGCAGCTGCAGGTGCGCTGTTGTTCCCGCCGCTGGCAAACTGCACAGCATACTGTGCCGGAGCGCCCCCTGACACCGCCTTAACTTCACCGGTTGCGACGTCGGTCGTTGTTCCCGGCGAAACAGAGCCTGCCGTCAGGCCTGTGACAGGGTTGAGGACGTGAGTGAAGGAATTTGGGGCGGAGATAACAATAGTTTTAGACTGGGGTGTAATATTATCTACCGATGCAGCATTTGCGGCTAATGGGCTGAAAACCATTGCAGCAATCAGTGTTTTTTTCATCGTGTTTTCCTCGCGGATTATATAATGTGTTTTGTCCCGGGGTGCCCGGAGAGTGTTATTTACGATAAAAAAAATAATATAAATACATAATTTTGAGTAATGGTGTGATATTTTTATGGTTTCTCGATTCAGCTTGCTGTCTAATTATTTTTGTATTTTCCTGCTGTTTTCATAGTTGCAGGCATGAATATCGGAGTCGAAAGAATTAAGAATGCAGTATCCGCCTGGCCACGTTTTTTCCGGAATGGACAAACATTATTACCTCGCGTTGTACGCATGGTGCCGTCCACGCCCGGAAAACCTTTCCGGGCGTGAAAGCCATGCTTATGGTGTATACACTGCCGCGTTAACGGTGATTGGATAACTGTCAGCGTTGATGGTTGTATTGGAGGCATTAACCACGTATTTGAAGGACGTTGACGAAGGATACACTAACCATGAAGAACCGCTCACAGTTTGTGTTGTCGCCGTACCGGTCATTGTGTTATCCGCCTGAAGTGCTACTGTCAGCAGATTCGATGCGTTTGTTGACCCTTTAATTGAAGCGGTAACGCCTGCTGTCGTTACCGTATTATTTCCGCCAGTCGCAAACTGAACGGCATACTGGGCCGGGCTTCCACCGGAAACTGGTTTTACTTCACCCGTGGCCACTTCCCGGCCTCCCGTTGGTACCGAGCCTGCCGTCAGGCCTGTGACTGGAGTCAGGACGTGAGTGAAGGCATTCGGTGCTGAGATAACAACGGTTTTAGTCTGCGGAGTAATATTGGTTACAGTTGCAGCATTAGCAATAATCGGGCTGAACAGCAGTGCAGCAATAAGAGTTTTTTTCATCGTATTTTCCTTACAGAATTCATAATGAAATATCTTCCGGTGTATCCGGAGTGATTTTTTTACGCCAATAAAAATAATATTTAAATGTAATTTTTTATAATAAACCTTATTTTTCCGAGCTTTACCGATTCAGCGCCTTAGTTTTAAGATTAAAGGCCTGGGTGGGTATGTTGATCCAGCTATGCCGTTTTTCTCCGGAATTTAAATAATATGAAGCCCCTTCTTCAGTATTATCTTTTCGAGGGTGTAACAGAACTCTAAAAAAGGGTAAATCGGGCTTGTGATTAATCACTATGTTTTACACTTGCGGCGAGCTTAAAAAATTCAGGAGCCGTCAGTGATGCCATTAACCAGGTGAATCGAGATTGTTCCCGCTCTGCGGGAAGGATATCTCTAAGTGGTATTATTCGGATCTGACGGAGGGACGGGATGACGGCTGTCATTCCCTTCCTTCACCAGGCAATCAGTGGCCGTTAGCGTCGCCAGATGTCAACATCCCTCGGCATTCGTGCCTGTCATGAGACGGACTGCTGTCGCGCAGGGGATTTGATGTTCTTTCTGCGCTTTCCTGATGCGCATGAGCGCATCCCCTGAAGCTCTGAGCTTAAGAACTTATACCGGGGGATCGTTTTCCGATCGGGAGGACGCAATGCTCCTGTTTCTGCTGATATATTTGACTGGCCGGAGCGGCGCAATTATTTACGCTGCAACAGCGGCAGGGACCTTTCCTGTGATAAGCGGTCTTCGTCTCTTGAACACAGTGAGGCTGCTTATGGCTTGTGTGGTTGTAGGTGTATGTTCAGGGATAAGTTGATAAATAAAGTTGCTGTTTCAGGTCTTAAGATAAACTGAAGCGCGATATACCCGGAAAACTGTTCCTTTGGCCTGCCTGGATGTATTCATTTTATTGTCACGCCTTAAGCTGTAATTGATCTTTCCGGTGTCGGCAATAACGCCGGAGCTGGCTCTGTAAATGCCGCACATATAAAAAGAGTCTATCTGTGCGAGCGCTTCTCAGCTGAATGCACTGATGATGCCATCATTCATGTGTATTATGCTGCACTGTCTGTCCGAACCCTCCGCCCTTCTTACCGTGCAGAACTCGTCTCTCATTCGTTTTGTTTTTCTCTGCCCATGCCTGATTTCATGACATTATAATTAAATGCATAAAAGTAAATTACAGGAAATTATTTTTTATAAAAGCAGTAAAATCAGTGCCTTACATTTAATGCTGATGTTTTTTATTTTATTTTAATAAATTTCATTAAATTTTGTTGCTGGATATTTCCCTCGGGGTTTTAATGGCGCCACAATTTATCCCCGGCTTTCCGGGGGTAATTGCAGAGAGAGCATTTCGCCCCCTCTATATCATTATGCGTCTTCTGTAGTTAACTAAATTTTATTAAGGCTATACAAAATGAAATACACGCTGATTTCTTCTGCCCTTCTGACAACCCTGCTGCTGTCAGGTAACGCCAGCGCAACCTTCGGCGGTACCGTTCGCTTCGAAGGGCAGGTTGTGACAGGCGCCTGTGCCGTAAACGCCAACTCGGTCGATCAAACAGTTAAGATGGGTCAGGTTCGTACAGCATCATTAGCGAACGTGGGCGACATGTCCGGCCGTCAGCCTTTCTTTATTCAGCTTGATGACTGTGACACTGCGGTGGCAGCTACTGCGGCGGTGGGCTTTACTGGTGCTGCTGACGGCGCTGATCCGTTAGCTCTCGCCATTAACGGTGGTGCGGGTGCGGCTACAGGTGTGGGTATCTACATCAGCGACAGCACCAGCAGCATTGCACCACTGGACGGTACGCTGTCCACTGCAGTGAACCTGTTTGATGGAACGAACCGTCTGCCGTTCCACGCGAACTACGTCGCTACACAGACTCCTGTCACTGCAGGTATCGCTAATGCCGTTGCCACCTTCAACGTGATTTACCAGTAAGGCGCTATCGTGACTCTTCCTGCGCGCGGTCGATTGCTGATGGGCTCATCCGCATTCCTGACGTGCCTGTTTGCCCTGCCTTGCGGGGCTGGACAGAAAGGAATCGTCGGCTTTGAGGGGGCGGTGACACATCAAGCCTGTGCCGTGGCCACCCCATCGCGCTCATGGTGGGCGCTGCCCGGAAATGCACACCGCCTTCCGGTCGGCGCTTATGCGGAGTCAGAAGTGCCCTTCAGCCTGACCATTGAGTCCTGTGCGCCGCACGTGTTTGAGGCAGCGTCCATGAACATGATCGGGCAGGCTGACGAGTCAGATGACGCCGTGCTTGCCCTGACGCCGGGCTCCGATGCCGCCTCCGGGCTGGGCATCATTATTTCAGGCGAGTCCGGGGATATTATCCGGCCCAATGCACCACTCCCGCCTTCGGTATTCAGCCGGCTGAGCGAGAGGGTTGTTCTGTTACCCCTGCGAGCGCGGTATGTCGAAACCAGCGACACCATCACCCCAGGGAAGACCAATGGCCATGCAATTATTGCCGTTGAACATAACTGAACAGAACCTGTTACGCACCCCGTCAGGGGTGTGTCTTTTATTTTGACCTATTTGTATCACCCGTATTCAGGAGTTAATAATGTTATCTGCGTTTCGTTCCGGCGCGCTGCTTTGCGCCCTCGCTCTCACGTCGGTACAGGCCCATGCCGGTGGCGTTGCACTTGGTGCCACACGTATCGTATATCCTCAGGGCTCTGCTCAGGTTTCGCTGCCCGTTAATAATACTGATGATAAGGCTCGTTTTCTGATCCAGTCATGGATTGAGGACAGCAGCGGTAAAAAATCCAGCGACTTCAGCGTCACGCCACCTCTTTTTGCCATCGAGCCTGAGAAAGAAAACACCCTGCGCATCAGCTACACGTCGCCTCGCGCACTGCCGACTGACCGCGAAACCCTTTACTGGTTTAATAGCAAGGCCATCCCACAGAGCTCTCCAGAGACGCGCGGGATGAATACTCTGCAGGTTGCGTCGCTCAGCCGCATTAAGCTTTTCGTTCGTCCGGAAGGACTTGAGCCAAAGCCTGATCTGGCGCCTGAACAACTGCGTTTCTCGCGCAGCGCAGGCAAGCTCGTTATCCACAATCCGACGCCATACCACATTACGCTTGTGAAAATGAAAGACGGCGCAATTTCGCTGCCAAATACCATGGTCGGGCCAAAAAGTGAGGTCAGCGTCGACTCATCCGGCAGTGGTGCCATTACCTTCAGCACCATCAACGATTACGGTGCCACCACGCCAACGGCAACCGGACAGATGAAGTAATCCCCGGGCATGGCCCGCGTCACCCCTTAACACCTATTTTTCCTGACGGGTAGTGAACCGTATGCACGCATTTCTGTTTCGCCGAACCCTTATCGCCGCTGCGCTGGCTACCGCCATGCGTGAAGCTGTTGCAGAAGAGGGATATTACTTTAACCCGGCTTTCGTTGCGGACGATCCGTCAGCCGTGGCAGACCTTTCACGTTTTGAAAGCGGCTCACAGAATTTGCCCGGCACCTACCGAATGGACGTTGTTGTTAACAACGTCCTTATTGATACCCGTGACGTCATCTTTGAAGAAAAGAAAGTGGAGAAGGGTATTTTCCCCTGCGTCAGCCGCGAGTTTCTTGAAGAGGTTGCGGTCAACGTGGATGCCTTCCCGGATATCCTGGCCGATGCTTCCTGCCTGAATATTGCCAAGGTCGTTCCGGGTAGTACGGCAACCGCAGATTTTGAAAAGCTCCGCCTTGAATTCAGCGTGCCTCAGGCCGCCATGAAGGCATCCCTTCGTGGTTATATTCCGCCTTCGCGCTGGGATGACGGCATTCCTGCGGCCATACTCAACTACCAGTACTCGGGTAGTCACACGAGTGGAAAATACGGTTCAGGGGGGACAGACCAGTTTCTCACCCTTCAGTCAGGTCTGAACGCCGGACCGTGGCGTCTGCGGGACTATTCGACGCTGCGCGTGGACCGTAACGGAGAGCGTACCTGGAATAACCTTTCCACCACACTTGAGCGCGGTATTATTCCGTGGCGTGCTTCGGTGGCTGCCGGAGATACCTGGACCGGTGCGGATATCTTTGACACCGTTCGTCTTCGCGGCATGAAGCTTGCATCTGACGAGATGATGCTTCCTGAGAGCATGCGCGGCTTTGCCCCGACTGTGAGAGGTATCGCGCGCACGGCTGCCCGCGTCACCGTGAGCCAGAATGGATATGAAATCTATCAGGCGCAGGTGCAGCCCGGCGCGTTTGAGTTTGCTGACCTTTACACCACAAGCACCGCGGGCGACCTCACCGTCACCATCAACGAAGCCGACGGGCGTAAGGAGACCTATGTGGTCCCGTACTCTGCCGTTCCGCTACTGCGCCGCGAAGGGCAGCTGCGCTATGAACTGGCTGCAGGTCGCGCGGAAGGGGGGCTCTCAGGGTCGTCGCCGAACCTGGTGCAGGGCACCCTCGTTCGGGGTCTGCCGGGAGGCATCACCGCCTATGGCGGGCTGCAGCTCAGTCCTGATTACCGGGCGCTTGCTGTCGGTGTTGGCAAAAACATGGGCCAGTTAGGGGCTGTTTCTGCCGACATTACGCAGGCGAATTCACGCCTGGCCGGAGGGGATGACTCAAAAGGGCAGTCCATACGCTTTCTGTACGCCAAGTCCCTGAATGACCTGGGGACCAGCTTCCAGCTGATGGGCTACCGCTACTCCACCGAAGGTTTCTATACCTTCAACGAAAGTACGTGGCATGAAAACAGCCAGCGTCTCGCGAAGAAGGGTAAGGCTCAGGTCAGCCTTTCTCAGCAGGTGCCGGGCGTGGGCTCTCTTTACCTCAGCGGTAGCCAGCAGTCCTACTGGAACAGCGACCGTACGGACCGCTATGTGCAGGCGGGCATCAGCGGTCAGGTTCGTCAGCTTTCGTGGAACGCCGCATGGAGTGAGAGCCGCGGCAGCTACGGCGGCACGGACCGTGCGCTGATGCTGAGCATTGCCGTGCCGCTTGGCAAGCCGTCATGGGACGGCTCCGGCGGTATTCTGAGCAGAAGTTACGCCTCCTGGGGACTCACCCACGACATGAGCGGGCGAATGCAGAACCGTGCCGCACTCTCCGGCAGTCTGGACAAGGACGGGAGCCTCAGCTATAGCGTCCAGCAGACCCACGACACCGGTGGAAACGGCCAGAGCGGCAGCGGCCAGCTTGGATGGAACAGCCCCTGGGCAAGCATGACGGCTGGGTTTGCACACGGCCGCGACTCGCGACAGGTCAGCGCCGGTCTCTCCGGCAGCGTGCTGGCACACCAGGGCGGGATTACCGTCGGTCAGCCTCTGGGCGAGAGCAGTGTTCTGATTGATACCGGTGGTGCATCCGGTATCAGCGTTGAAAATATCCCCGGGGTATCAACCGACGCCCGCGGTCACGCGATAGTGCCCTGGGCCAGCGCGTACCGTGAGAACCGCATTGCCCTCAACCTGAATAGCGCCGGTCATGACACAGACGTTGAAGAGGCGGTCCGCACCGTGGTGCCGACCCGGGGCGCGGTGGTGAAGGCGTCCTTTACGACGCGAACCGGTCTTCGGATGCTTGTCACGCTGAGCCGTAACGGCAAACCCGTGCCGTTTGGCAGCATGGTGACCCTGAAGGGGCAGGACGAAAGGAAACCGGTGACGGGCATCGTGGGCGATGACGGCCAGGTGTATCTGGCCGGCATGCCGCCGCAGGGTGAGCTTGAAGTGGCATGGGGCGGCGGCACTGATGAACGCTGCGTTGCCAGGGTGGGAGCCCCTGAGGGGGCTGAAGGCCTGACGCCGCTGAGCGCTTCCTGCAGCTGATTCGCGCCCCCTGAAGGCGGCAACATGCTAAGACAGAATGCAAAGACGGCAGCCCTGCTGCCGGGAAAATCATGATGAAGATAACTAACATAATGAAATATGCCTCTCCACGTGCGCTGCTGACGCTGGCTGCGGCGTGGATGCTCGTACTGGGGCTCACGAAGGAGGCAAAGGCTCAGGTCAGCTGTGAGATAACGACCGGCAATAACATGCAGCCTGTTTCCATGAATCTTAGCACCAGCCTGACATCAGGAATAAATGTGGCTGGAAAAGTAAAGGATTTTAAGACGACAACACCCGGAGGCTGGTTTGAGAAAACATGCAGGGGAACTCCGGGTGAGGTTGTATATACAAACTTAGGCATATCATCCACATTTCCTGTGGTGGGTCGCGACGGGCCATGGACATATTATAAGGTGGATGAATACTTCTCTGTCGGGCTTATGTGGAGCGACTGCTCGGGTACATGGTATTTGCCAGTTAGTCCTTTTAGCGCCTTCTGTGTAGGAGGTGGGGCTATAGGAACATACGATGTAAAAATTCCCGCTAGTGGTGTTTTTAAGACAGGCCTTGGACGCACTCAAACAACCTGGACAATCAGTCTGCGGGTTGAGAGGGCATTCAGTGGGCCACGGCCCATTATCCTTCCTAACGTGTTCCGGTACTACTATGGCGATGTTATGAATGACCGCTCTACACTTCAGGTTTTGTCCCTGACGGGCAATATCACAGTACCTGAAACCTGCACCATCAACGCGGGACAGACCATTCAGGTCGACTTTGGCAATATCGGGGCTGGTCTCTTTGAAACGGCGGGACAGAAGCCTTCCGGCTACACGCCGGTGACGACAACGGCACCAGTGACCTGCAACGATGCTGCAGCTGCCCGTAACGTCAAGGTAAGCCTTGCTGCGACAGCGGCACCGGGCATGAGCAGCGCCATCCGCACCAGTAACCCGGATGTCGGCATCGTGGTCCAGGACATTAATGACCGCACCGTACGCCCTAACGTTGACACGCTGCCGCTGCGTCTGACAAGCACAGGAGGAGGGCGCAACGAAGGCATCGTAACGATGAAGGCCTTTCCGGTGAGCACAACGGGCAAGAAGCCATCGATTGGTAACTTTACCGCCACGGCGGCCATTACGGTGACGTTTGACTGAGGAGCATGACAATGAGATGGCATATGCCGCGCGCCGCCGTGCTGATTCTGGCGACAGCTGTTCCTGAAGTTATGGCGCTGGATACGCGCATTCAGTACA